>JBAYSE010000071.1:0-8813 GCA_041676265.1 Sphaerochaetaceae bacterium | reverse complement strand
TTTGCGCACCAATCGCACCAATACCATCGGTTTAGTCGTTCCTGACTTCACAAACCAATTCTTTGGAGAAGTGGGTTTAGCCGTAGAGAGCTACTGCAAAACTCACAATTACAGCCTTATTGTGAGTTTCAGTGGCAATACCCAACAGGGAGAGGAAGAGGCCCTTGGCTTACTAATCTCTAAATACGTGGATGGTATTGTTCTCGCCTCCGTGGGGACAACCGCTAAGACTGTTGAACATATTTTAGAAGAAGACATGACCCCTCTGGTGGTCATCGACAATGAATTACAGGAGATTGAGACCAATACGGTCATCCACGATAACATACAGGGGGCATTCATCCTGACCCAACACCTCATCGATCACCGTTATACCAACATTGGGTGTATCGCGGGACATCAACACCAGACATCGGGTTCTCAACGGCTAGCAGGATTTAAGATGGCCATGGCTAAAAATCACCTTGAAGTCCCCGATTCCCACATAATTTACGAGGACTGGAGTAGCGAAGGGGGTTATAGAGCGATGAAGCAGTTCTTGGAACTCGACGAAGAGGTCCGCCCACGGGCCCTCTTTATCTCCAACTCTGTGATGGCCTTAGGCTGTTACAAAGCCCTGATTCAAGAGTCGATTAAAATCCCCCAAGAGATCGCTATCGTCAGTTTTGACAACCTCAGTTACATGGAATCCCTTGAACCGCCTATCACTACGCTGAGCAGTACCGGTAAACTCGTAGGAGAAGAGGCCGCCAAACTACTCTTCTCTTCGATGCTCAGTAAAGATGTGAACTCAACAGAGAAAGTTACCATTCAGGGAGAGATTATTAAGAGGCGCTCTTGTGGCTGTGCCTAGACTAATTTTGTCCTGTGCCTTGCAGTCATTGCGATAGTAACTATCGCGGCTAAGAAGATAACTACGAGGTAGGCCAGAAAGAGAGCCATCATCCGCTGTAACCCAAAGAGGGAGAAGAGGGAAGCAGTTATGACCGGCCCGGAGAGTGCTCCGATACTACCGGCCCCTACCAAATACATCAGCAGGTGTTCTCGGGCAAAAATAATCGAGCAATACTCAACCAAAAGGGGCCAAATAGGTCCGCAGCCCACCCCTAAGAGGAAGATAGCCAGAAAGGGGGCAATACCACTGCTCTTAGCCACCGGTAGGTTAAGAGCAAGGGTGGCCACCACCATCATCCCAATATGGATCAGTAAAGTCTTGGGATGATTTTTGATTCTGATTATTAGGAAAAAGAGGCGCGAGAGCCCCATCCCCATCCAATAGAGGGAGAGGGTGAAAGAGGCATTTGCCGAGGTTTGCTTCAATACATCATGGACATAAACAGCAAACCAGTTAGCTACGGAGCTCTCCAAAATAACATAAGAGACCATTGTCATAAAAAGGAAGGCAAAGGCCAAGAGGTTAACTTCGCCTGCTTCCCTCTTTGTGAGTACGACCTCTGCCTCTGCCGGGCTTTGATCCACGACCTCTTCCCTATTACTACGCCACGGTTGATAAACCAAGAGGGTCACAATACTGCCGATGAAGAGGGAAAAAAGACCCACCATATAACCAATCACGGGGAGTGAGACATCTAAGCTCAACAGTAGCCCTACCCCCAATGGCGCTAAGAATGCCCCCAGGCAATAGAAAAACTGAGAAGTGTAGAGCATCCGGTTAGAACCACTAGACGAAGTTATTAGGGTAGTCCCAATCGACTCTATTAACCCTCCTGCCCCGCCTACCAGAATCATGATAAGGACAAGCATAGCAAAACTTTTGATTGAACCAATCCAAAAAAGGAAAAAAGACGAGAGGGCTAAAGAGCCAATTACTATCCCCAAAAGGGGGAGCTTTCTTGTGGCGTGCAACTTTCCGACGGTGATTGAGCAGAGGGTATAGGAGGCAAATTGGAGTAAAAATATTAGACCAAAAGAGGCTATCGGCACGCCAAGGCGTGCCGAGAACCAAGAGACTAACGCCGGTAAGGTGTTTACCGAAATTGCGAACCCTGCAAGACTAATGACCAACCCAGACCGGCGTACATTATTTAGCATTGAATCTCGTGAATCTCCCCAATTGGGTTTGAAAGAACTTCACACCCCTCTTCGGTGATTCTCGCACCGGTTTCCCAGCGGAGTCCATACGATGGTCCTGAAGCAAAAGTATCGACCTGGAAAGTCATATTAGGCTCCAGTTTATAATTTGAAGAACTCTCCATCCAAGGCGCTTCAACTTCAATCATACCGGTTCCATGACAGGGACCATAGACAAAGTTGGCCTCTCTGCCGGCATCTTTAAATCTTTGGATGTAGGCTTTGGCAATCGAGGAGGCTTCTACACCGGCCTTCAACTGATCATAGGTCCATTTGTGCATGTCGAGACCAAACTCTACCAACTCCCGCTTCTCCCCTGTTAAGGGACCCATACTGATAGGTATTCCAATACTGGGGGAATACCCCTCAATTTTAGCAGAGAGGTTTAATTGGACTAAGTCGCCTTTGTTTATCACGCGGTAAGAAGAGCGGCTAATGGCGTGACTAGTCGATTTCTCACTGAAAACGTACATTGGCAATCCTTCATACTCAGCCCCGTGCTCGTAGATGGCCTTTTGAGCTACTCCTACCATCTGTAGTTCACTCATTCCGGGCCGGATGGCATTGAGGACCTCTTTAGTAGCCAATTCAACAATTCTAAACCCTTCTCGCATACAGGCAATTTCGTTTTCACTCTTGATCACCCGCAATTGTCGTACGATATCGTCAGCTCTCACAATCTCGGCATCTGGGAAATTGGCCCGCAACCCCTCAAGTTGGATGGGGTTAGAAACCAGATAACCGGCAATACCAATGCGTAATTTGCTCCCCTTGACACCAATATGGTTAAAAACATCTTTAAAGGTGGAAGGTTTGTACTCGGGGTAGGCCGGGTCTGCCGACTCGCGGTACTCCAATAGGGCAAAAATGTCTTTAAGAACGCTTCTGTCAGCAGCATACTTGTCACTCTCAGGCCCGATCATAAGTGCAGCTTTTCCATTAGGAGCAATCGCTACTCCTGCTGTCTCAAATAGTGGCCAAAAGTTGGTAAAATAGCGGACAAAAGAGTAGTCGGCCTCATTACAATTTGAGATCAATACGTCTAATCCAGCTTCTCCAACAAGTTTAGCAGCCTTTGCTATTCGGTCGAAGTACTCTTGCTCTGGAATCATTACTCGCTTCTTCATTTAACAGCTCCTTACTCTGTAATTTCTAGCGTGCAGTGACTTACAATCGGTCACTCACCTATTTTCGTCTACACACAGTCTATTGATAAATTATCTGTTGTACGTGCTCATCTTGGAGATTGGAGAGGTCTACGAAAACAGCGCCGGTATCAATTTCTTTGTCTACCGTTTTGCCCTGCAGGACGTCGTAGAGCACCTTGACTCCAAGGTATCCAATCTGAACAGGGTCTTGTGAGACAAAACCTCTGATGGTTCCATCTTCCAAGAAAGCAATTTGCTGAGCCCCTGAGTCAAACCCAATAATGGTCATTTTCCCGGCTACACCAGCCTCTTTAGCACCAATCCCGGCACCGACGGCGGCACCTTCGTTACTGGCATAGACTCCATCAAGGTTGGGGTTGGCCCGCACTAAGTCGACCATCAGGTTGGCAGATTCTTCATGCTCACCACCACTACCGTAAACGGGTGGCAGGATCCTAATCTTGGAATTGGCCTCCATGTACTCAAGGAAACCATCCCTTCGGTCAATAGCTGAGCGGTCGGTTGCACTGTGAACTATAAGTCCAATCGTTCCTTGGTTATTGAGTTCTTTTATCATGTGTTGGGCCGCAATCGCGCCTGCGTTCTTGTTGTTAGTGGCAACCAGTGATGAGTGGAGGTCGGTGTCTGCTCCGGCATCAAAAAGGACAACCGGTATACCGGCATCAACGGCTTGTTTGATGTAAGGGACCAATGCTACGGCATCAAGTGGAGCCAGGAGCAGTCCATCCGGCTTGGTGCGAATTGCATTCTCTACCAAGTTAATCTGCAGATCAACCATGTCCTCTGAAGGGGGTGCTTCATAGGTTGTCCTAATGCCTAACTCTTTCGCCGCATTCTCGGTCCCCAGGCGGACAGCCTGCCAATACTCGTGCTGATACCCCATGCTAATAACTGCGATGTAAGTCTCATCAGCTTTCTTCTCCTTTGCACCGGCGGCAAACAGCATCGCCGGTAACAGTAAGACCAATACGATAGTCGCAACAACAATCTTCCTCATAAATTCCTCCTCTTTAGCAATCCAAATCTATGGATTTCAATTACTACGGACGCTGTGTTTTGCGTCGCTTAATATCGATATAAACAGCCATGATGACGACAATTCCAATAATCACTTGTTGCCAGAATTGGGAAACGTGCATCAAGTTAAGACCGTTTTTCATGGTACTCATAATTAGAGCACCAATAATGGTTCCAATGATTTGTCCCTCTCCTCCCGAGAGGCTCGTCCCTCCGATGACGGCGGCGGCGATGGCATCCAGTTCATACCCCGAGCCGATAGCCGGCTGAGCAGAGTTGAGGCGGGCAACCAACAAAATCCCCGAGAGACCACTCATCAGGCCACTCACCGAGTAGACTACGAGTTTAACCATCTGAACATTAATCCCCGAGAGGCGGGCGGCATCTTCATTGCTCCCGGTGGCAAAAACGTAGCGCCCAATGGCGGTCCGTTTCAAAATGTAGTGGGCAACGATAGCAATCACAACCAGATAGATTACCGGCAGGGGAATCACTTTAAAGAGGTTGTAGTTGTGAATTAAGTTAAAAGTTTTGTTTCCCGCCAAGTAGACCGGTCGCCCTTGGGTCAACACCAGAGACATCCCGCGGGCACTCATCATCATCCCCAGCGTGGCGATAAAAGCGGGCAGTTCGCCGTAGGCGACCAGAAATCCTGAGAGCACCCCACAGAGGAGACCAATCAAAGTGCCGACCAAAACTCCCACGATATTGGGAGCCCCACTGGCCAGAGTATAGCCGGCCACAACTCCCGAAACTGCAACTACCGAACCTAAAGAGAGGTCAATCCCCCCTGTTATTATCACAAACGTTACCCCAATGGCAATAATTCCAATAACAGCGGTCTGTTTTATTACGGTTATCAAGTTGTCAAAGTTGAAAAAATAGGGAGAGAGGATGCTGAAGAGTATTATCATCAGAATTAGGCTCCCGAAAGCGGCAAATTGTTGTAATGTTGATGCTCGAAACCGTCTATTATTTTCCATTGACCATTCCTCCCTGACCCAACTACCGCCCACCGGTAGCCAGATACATAATCGATTCCTCTGTGGCCGAAGCGCGATCCATAATCCCCGCAACCGCCCCTTCGTGCATAATCAAGATTCTGTCGCTCATCCCGAGAATTTCGGGCAACTCTGAGGAGATCATAATTATGGCGTGTCCTTCACCTGTCAGGCGGTTCATCAGGGTATAAATTTCTCGCTTGGCACCAACATCAATTCCCCTGGTTGGCTCATCAAAGATCAAGATTCTAGTCCCTTTGCAGAGCCATCTGGCTAAAATAACTTTCTGTTGGTTTCCCCCACTTAGAAATTTGACTAATTGCTCTAAGCTGGGTGTCTTAATTTGTAACTGGTTAACGTACTCTCTAGAGACTTGGGCAATGCGTCCATCATTCATGTGGCCGCCTCGCTTGGTGAAGTCTTTAATAGAAGCCAGTGTAATATTCTCTTTGACGTTGAGCCCTAGGGTCAATCCATCACGCTTACGGTCTTCAGTCAGATACCCAATTCCGTAACGAATTGCATCGGAGGGACTTTTAATCTGGATAATCTCCCCTTCTAACAATATTTCACCACCGTCTTTTTGATCGGCTCCAAAGAGGGCACGGGCCATCTCGGTTCGCCCCGCCCCCATTAGGCCGGCCACGCCCAAGATCTCGCCCTTATGAAGGGTAAAACTGATATCTTTAATCACCCTCTTACGGGTTAAGCCCTGCACCTCAAGGAGGGGCTCTCCCACCTTGGCAGTCCGGTCGGGAAAGAAGTCTCCCAGTTCTCGGCCAACCATCATTTTTACTAAATCCCGTACAGTTGTACCTTGGTAGTCGACTGTTCCGACAAACTTGCCATCACGCAGTACCGTCACCCGGTCGGCAATATGTCTCAGCTCTTCGAGGCGGTGAGAGATGTAGATTATCCCCACTTGACGCTGCTTAAGTTCATGAATCAGGCGGAAGAGATTTTCAATCTCGGCATCGGTGAGAGCCGAGGTGGGCTCATCCATTATCACAATCTTGGCCTTCAAAGAGAGGGCTTTGGCAATCTCAAGCATCTGCTGCTGAGCGACACTCAGGGTATTCACCTTCCGGTTCGGGTCGAGGTCGAGGTGCACCTCCGACAACATTTCGCGGGTCATCTGTCTTTGAGTTTTATCGTCGATTATCCACTTGGTAAGTTTGCGTGGCTCGCGCCGGATAAAGAGGTTTTCAGAGACCGTCAGGTGGGGAAAGAGGTTAAACTCTTGGTAGATAATACTAATGCCCAGGTGTTGGGCATCGATTGTCTTGTTGATCTGTACCTCTTCACCTTCGAGTTGGATTGTCCCTGCATCCATGCGGTAAACGCCGGTGAGAATTTTCATCAAAGTCGACTTGCCCGCCCCGTTCTCTCCTATCAGGGCATGAACCTCGCCCCTCTTCAATGAAAAATCGACCGCATCCAAGGCTTTGACACCCGGGAAAGATTTATGGATGTTTTTCATAACAAGAAGATCAGGAACCATTAGTGCCCCCTGTTGTCTGTTTCGCCTTGGAAGTAAAAACTTCCGCTAACGTTGTCAGCTTAACATGGGAAATAGTCACTGTCAAATAGAAAATAATGGAGAAGAGGCTTCACACTACCATTGTAATAACACTTTTATCTGTTTAATTATAACTAATTGAGGCTATTTTTTCACTTTTCCAAATCTAGACAGTAAACGTTGTCTGTAATATTTACTCTTTCCAAAAAAAAGCGGAAAATTGACCCCGAAAGGTCAAAATTCCGCAATTAACGCCTCCTAATGACTCTTATTCAGTATAGGGGGCAACCGCGTAATAAGCGACATCCTTACGACGGTCAAGGCGACCAAAGACAGCCACTACAGGGGTAGAACTCTCAATTATTAGAGCATACTGCCCTGAGGGAATTTGGTAGTCATCGCCCCATATCTTGTGGTCCATTCTAAAGCAGCTCACCCGCTTGGCCGGAGCCACCAACTTCAAGTCTTCTTTGGGCTCCCCCTCTTCAAATAAGAGGGTTACCCTCAATTCAGCTGCAACAGTACCATTGTTAACCACCATTAGCGCCTCATGCGCTATAGGGTCCCCTATCCCTTCGGGATGTGGTGGTAGGTCTCCATCGGCAAATACCCATATCTTCTTACCTAACATAACCCCTCCCCTACAACTCGGTGGTCAACAATTTGTCCATCTCCGGCGATAGTGGCTCACAACCACTCTCGGTTATCACATAACCACTCTCTATCCTGGTCCCGTGGAACTCAGGGTGTCCAAAGAAGCTGACATCAACACAGACCGTCATCCCAGGGGCAAATACGTCGTCACTGTTTGGTCCGTAGAAGGGCGCTTCGGCTTCCATTAAACCTATAGTGTGGGCAAAAGGACACACTAGGTAATCTATCAACCCATATTTAGTAAAGATCTGCCGCCCTGGCTTGTCGAGCTCCCGACCCGAGACTCCAGGCTTGAGCATCTCCTTGGTGGCGACAAAAGTCTCTCTCAACCAGTTTAAGCAATCCTTCTGCCTCTGGGTATAGACACCGTTAACCGGCAATGAGTCGCCCATTACCCCTGCATAGCCGTTGATGCGGGGAGCAATACCTATCATCACCAACTCCCCGTCTAACATCTCTTTATCGTAAGCGGTCGGGACAACAGCCTTCGCCCGCTCGCCACTGCCCACAATACAAGAGTAGGCAAAACTGTGGGCTCCGGCCTTGCGACACACATACTCCCCCTCAGCCGCTACTTGGTGTTCATACACCCCCGGCGCTGTAATCGCTTTCATGGCTTGGTAGGCCTCCCAAGTCAACCCAAAGGCCCTCTTCACTTGTTCAACTTCCCAAGGCGATTTGTAAGCCCGTAGGGCCTCATACTCAGCGGTGATGTCAATTAGCTTACTGTCGGTAAATCCCGCTTGGAACTGGGTGTAGATGTTGTGAGGTAGGGCCGCCGTACCGACTAAGCCAATGGTATCTAACTTCAAGTTCTTACTCTTGAGCTCCTTGTAGAGTTTGTCAAACGTAATTATCTCGGCATTGGGATACTCTTCTCCGGGCACCATAAAGGGGGTAAAGTTGCGCGTCTCGGTTATGGCACTACTCATCTTGGCAAAGGGCTCACTCTCGGGACCCCCCAGTAAGAGTGGCTCCCCGTCTACCGGGAGCAGCACACTCCCTTTCTCAAATTGGGGACACCAGCCGGTTAAATACCACCCATTGGCCACGTTTAGCTCATCGTAATAGATTAGGGCGGCATCTATGTGCTTCTCTCTTAAAATCTGTCGCACCCTCTCTATGCGTGCTTCTGTCTCCTGTAAATTGAAATATGACACTCCATCCTCCTATTGCAGATATTAAAAATTAAACTTTTTAAACCTTAGCGGATAAAAATTTCTTTGGGGAAATTCGTTAAATTCTCGGCGCGATCCTTTCCGACACGCACACTATCCTCAACCCTAAAACCGTGCCCTTTAGCGTCATGCAAGAATATGTCGATACAATAAGTCATGTTCTCTAGCAATTCGTAATCACTAT
>JBAYSE010000070.1:0-9032 GCA_041676265.1 Sphaerochaetaceae bacterium | reverse complement strand
GAAACCTATCATAGCAATGAGAGTAGCGACCTTTGTGAAGTTTTGCAACAAGTAAAAAGGTCTCCCTAGTCCAATAGACTAAAGAGACCCATAGCGGCGAAGGGATTCGGACCCCTGACCAAACGGATATGAGCCGTTTGCTCTACCACTGAGCTACGCCGCCAAGTGACAACAGGCGCAATAATAGCGATGAAAAGGGAGTCTGTCAAGGGCTTAAAGGAAGGAGAATGAGGTTATCATCAGGCCTTTTTTCTCCTCTTCAATCCACACAACAGTCGCTTTAGTCTTCCCCAGAGCCCCTTCAAGAATAATCGAGACAGTGTACTGGTTGCCGGCGCGTTGAGTCTCCCCAATTAGCACCTTGGCAGGTAATGTTTTGCTTAAGAATGGATCATACAATTTGTTGAGCATCCGCCTTGAAGTCACTGTGACATACTCTTCAAACCACAGTGGCCCGTAAAAGGTGGTAAAGGCTTGCTGCGTCTTAGCTGCTACTAGGTTATTACCGGCTGACGGATCACTCAATAAGCCCAGCTCTTTATGGAGGGGCATTTTTCCTTCCCAAGGCAGTTGTGCTAGGCTTTTCGTCACGGTTGAGGCTCCCCAAAGGGACCAGAGCAGGAGAAATAAACCAATGAGGAGGCTTTTTTTCATGGCCTAATAATGCCCCTTTCCCGTCTAGTTGTCAAACTTTAGCCAGACAGATTTTTCCCCATTCTATACCATTGGTCCCATGGAGAGCAGACAAGCAAAAAATCAGATTGCCCATCTGATGGGAGAATTCAACTTTACAGTCAGGGACCCCCTCTGGAAAGATATCGTCCTCTCAAAAGGTTTTAAAACCCTGCTAGCACATAGTGAGGTTCAAAAGCTGAGTCGAATTAAGCAATTAGGACCGGTGTATCTCCTTTATCCAGGGGCGGTGCACACCCGTTTAGACCACAGCCTAGGCGTTTACCACTTGAGCCGCCTTATTTTACTGAAGCTCCTAGCCAACAAAATGAACTCACCCCACGCTACCCTTACCTTCAGCGACGAGGGAATTACAGCTTTTTTGACGGCTGCCCTGCTTCACGATGTTGGCCATTTCCCCTATGCCCATGCCCTAAAGGACAACATCAGAGCTACCCATGAAAGTTTAGGTGTAGCTATTATTAACGAAAGTCGCTCCCTTAAGCAAATAATTGAAGATGAACTTAAAACATCTGTTGAGGCAGTGTGTCAAATCATCGACACTACCCTGGCTTGCGATGAGCAAGAACTTTTGTTCTATCGAAGCCTTTTGTCGGGGACACTCGACCCCGATAAACTCGATTACTTGAGCCGTGATGCCCTTTTTTGTGGCGTCCCCTACGGAGTACAAGATGCCGCCTACATTATTCGCCACCTCAAGGTTAATGCTCAAAGCCTCCTCTATCTCCCCCTTGAGGCGATAGGTGGTGTGGAGCACCTCCTCTTTGCCAAATATTCGATGTATAAAAATGTCTATTGGCATAGCGCTGTCAGAAGTGCCACCGCTACTATCAAGAAGGCGCTGTTTTTGGCCCTTGAGCGCTCTACACTGCATGAAGAGGAACTTTTTGGATTGGATGATGAGGGGCTCTACTACCTCCTGGAGCGCATTGAATCTCCCGATATTTACAATTTGGCTATTAGGGTACGCAATAACGCTCTCCTCGAGGAAAAAGCTCACTGCCTCTACGCTGAAGTGCAACATACGCGTCTTTTGAACGATAAACACTACACAAGAGCAGTTGAAGAGGCCATTTGGAATGCTTTAAAGGGGCGCTACAGGGAACTGTCCCCCTTAGAGGTTATTATCGACATTCCCGAAAAACTCTCTTTCGAAGGCGACCTTTTAATTGAGATGGAAGATGGGACACTTCAAGAGTTTGCCCAAGTAGACCCTCTCTTTGGCTCTTCAATGGTAGAGCTTTTCACCACTAGTATCCGCAAAGTGGCCCTCTTTCTCCCCCCTTATGTCGATTCTAAGGATGCTAAAGCAATTTTTACTGAGAAGGTGGACAATTATGGATGAGACTCTTGATTGGCACAGCCTAATTGATGGCGATATCCCCCCATGGGTGATGCGCTTTATTAAAAGTGTGGGTCGTGGGATCAACCACCACAATATGATTCGCTCTAATGAGGCGGTCCTTTTAAGCATTTCAGGGGGCAAGGATTCTTTAGCACTGGCCTTGGCTTTGGCCTTACGTCTTAAATGGCTCCCGATTAGTTACTCTTTAGAGGGGTTACTCATCAATTGGCTAGAGCACCCCATTAATGAAGAGGGCCAAGATGAACTGCGTGAATTCTTTGAAGCTCTCAAAATCCCCTTCACTATCCAAAATGAGCGACAGTACCCGGCTAGCTTCAAGGGAGAATTTAACTGCTACCTTTGTGCCCGTAACCGGCGGAGGGTTCTCTTCACCTATGCCCAAGAACACAACTATAAGTTGATTGCTACGGGACACCATCTCGATGACCTTGTCGAGACAACCCTCCTCAATTTGATTAGTCGAGCCACTTTTGCTACCATGCTCCCGGTTCAAGAGTTCTTTAAAGGGAAACTTCACCTGATTCGCCCCCTCATCGAGGTGCATGAATCGACCATTACTAGGCTTTGTAACCGCTACAACCTCCCGGTTGTTAAGCCGGTGTGCCCCCACGATGAGACAAACATTAGGGCACAGATAAAGCCAATCGTAAAGCAATTGGCCAAAATAGATCGAGACGTCAGGGAACATTTTTATGATGCACACAATTTTTCCTACCAAATCCCCCGTGAAAACAGCGATTCTTGACCCTCTAATAGATTATGAGTGTTGCGGTTGGCTCTAAATTAGAGTAATCTATAGCTATGAAAATTGAGAGGTTACCACACGTGAAAAAAGTAATAATTGTAATAATAGTGATGTTAATGGCCCTATTCGTGGTGTCAGGTGCAAATTTAACCTCATCTGAGCGTTTGGCTCCCCGATTCCTGCAAATCACTAATGATGGAGATTCCGATTATTTAGTTTTCAACGAAAAGGGTGTTTTTGTTGAACCCTCTAGCGAGCCGGTGGCTTTAAGAGAGGGGTGGATGATTTTAGCCGGACAAGAACCGGTGGTGCTTCAAGGACCTCAAGTCACAATCTTGCTTCAGCGTGAGGCTATTTTAGCCATTAATTCGGTACATGTTGAGCGTCCTTCATTTTACTTAGTTGCCGGTTCGGCTTCTTTCTTAACTCCTCCTCTGTTCTTGGGCAGTATTGAGGTTTCTACGCCGGTTGGCCTTTATAGAATGAGGGGTAACGGGGAGATGTTTGTCTCCTCTGACTTCTCCGAGTTAATTTTCTCACTCGGTGGAAAAATCCAAGTTCTAAATAGTATCACCCGCGAATCTACCGAACTGCAGTCTTTTACCTACTTGAACCTTGCCGATCCCCAGTTAAAAGCTAAAGAAATCTCGCGAGAGACCTACCAAACAATGTCTATCAATCCTCGTAAAGAGAGTGCCCGCATTCAGCCCAAAGCCGGTTTAGCCGATGAGCTAATAGTGCAAGCCACAAGTCCATTCTACGACGATCTTAAGAGGGTCCAGGAGAAGAAAGCGGTAGCGGTAGAGGTTGCTGAAGAGGCTCCACCAAAAGTTGAAGTAGTCCCGGAGCCTAAAGCGGTAGAGGTTGCTGAAGAGGCTCCACCAAAAGTTGAAGTAGTCCCAGAGCCTAAAGAAGAGCAGGTAATAGTAAAAGCACCCCCGGTTGTCAGAGAAAAAGAGATCTACGATGTCTATATAGCCCACACCGGCGATACTTTTGGGCAAATAGAGGGAGACGGTATAGGATATGCGCGACTGGCAACCCTTTTAGAGTGGGGTCGCAGTTTAAGTGATCGTAACCTTTTACTCGATGCCGGCAATAGTGTCAGTGGCACTCCACTAGCCGAAGCTTTTGAGGGTGAGAGCGTCGCTCTCCTTTTAGATATGCTGGGCTACGATGCGGTGGCTCCTTCGACCGCCGATTACGCTTACGGCTTAGAGAAGCTCAAAGAAGCTGCCCAAATTGCTAGCCAATACTCCTCCATAAATATATTAGCCGCTAACATTTTAGATGCTAACAAGCGCCATCTCTTTGACCCCTATAAAATTTTCAACCTCAATGGGTATCGAGTGGGAGTTATCGGCCTCAGCGTGAGCCCTGCAAATTTAGCCGGCGTTAGTGCCATTAGTGATGAAGTGATGGCCAATGCCCAGAGCTTGGTGGATGAGGTAAAACAGCAGAGCGACTTTGTGATTCTCTTAGGAAACACCAGAGGCGCCCCTGAGGGGATTACCTCCCGCCTCATTGCCCATGAAATTGAGGGCATCGATTTAATAATCGACGGGGCGGTTGCCGAAACTCCTGAAGACGGGCTACAGGTCGGCAAAACTCTGATTGTCAACAGCGACGAGCGCCTTGCAAGCGTCGGCTTAGTTGCTATTCACGTTGTAGACGGCGTTAATACCGCTATCGAAGCACTCCGCATCAGGGCCACCGATGTCGATAATCCTCAAAGTAGTGCCTTAGCGCAGGCTTTCGGGATTGACTATGTTCCTGCGGAGGCCCGTGTTGCCGCCTACATTAGTGACCAAAAAGCCCTTTATGGTGCCCAACTACTGGCAAAAGTAGAAGAAGAGGAGGAGGAGCAAAAGGAGCCTGAAGTCTCTTTCGTTGTTGAAGAAGAGCCGGTTAGTACGATTGCTTTAGCTCCACTCGAAGAAGAACCCGCAGAGTCGGCTCTAGTTATCAAGGAGCCGGCCGGAATTACTAGTTCCAGTGAAGCCTCCAAACGGAGTATCGACTTTGGCGTGCGCCTTACCTATAACTTTACTTTTGACGATTTTAAAATCAACGAGTATAAAATGGGGATTTCTGTTAACCCTTACTTGGCTATCAACGACTTCGCTTTTGGCCTTCAGGGTTACTTCCTCACTTCCGGAGAACTCCTCAGTCCAACCACTTGGGATATTACCAATATTCGGTTTGAGGGCTCTGTCATCGATATAGTCTCCTCGGCTCTCCATTTCATCGATTATGTGAGTTATGGACAGAAAGGGGATTCATTCTACCTACTGGCCGATGATTACACCCCTATCTCCTTCGGTAACAGAACACTCGTCAATAACCTTGGGGTGGCCAGTGGTCCCTATGAAGAGCACCTTGGTCTTTACCTCTCAGCCCACAAAGGGGCCTCTTCGATTGAGTTCTTCAGTGATGACCTCTATTTAGAGAATTATCTGAATGATAAACCTTTGCTAAGCGGTTTCCGCTATGCTTTTAAAGCCGGCTCGGTCTTCTCAATGGGGTTATCTACACTTCTCTCCCTAGATTCATCTAGAGAGATTAAGATCTACCCAAGCATTGATCTGGGCTTTGCGCTTGCCGATAAGCGCCAATTGCAAATGGATATGTTTGTCGGTTTGACAACCGTCTTAAATCTCAACCCCTTTGAAAACACTATTTGGGATGGCGATGGAGCCGACATAGGTGAAATGCTACCCAACTTCTTGCTAGACGCAGGCTTAGTACTCCATAGTGGCAGTTGGGATTTCCGCTTGGTAGCCGCTGTCCAGAACAATACAGCCGGTCTTCTTGCCCTAAACACCTATAACCAGACTAATTTCTCAGGGGAACGGATGTTAGATAGTTTAGCCGGTATCTACTACTCTTTTGCCACTGAATTGGCCTATAGTGGGGAGCATTTCCACTTCGGTGCCAGTTACCAAGTGCCTGTTTACAGCACCTTTACCGGCATTGTCCCTCTAGAGGCAGACTCCGGCGTTACTGGCGATCTCTTCGCCCTAGAATTGGGCTACACCAGTCAATATTTTGAAGCCACTGCCGGGGTGCGCCGCGTTGGCTTTATCTCTTCTCTCAAAACTGTCGGAGAGTTCAATGATGGACTCTTGGGGATGCTGAAAGATATTGGTGATATCTTCATTGGCCCCAGTGACTTTGGAAAACTGGCGCAGCCCTATGTAAATATCAAAGCTCGTTTCAGCGCCTTCTCCCTCTTTGGGGAGCTTTCGATGGTTAACAAAGCAGACGACAACTTAACCGTGCCGAGGGTTACCATTGGGGCCACTGTCGATCTCGGAAAGAACTCTTTTAAAAAGTAGTCAAACTACCTGTTGATACCGAGGGGAGCGCAGTCTCCCCTCTTTTTATGGTGGCTTACTACGCCTCTTTTTGTTACTATTAGCCCTATGAATAGAATCAAACTGTTGGACCCTTTAGTAGCCCAAAGAATTGCCGCCGGCGAGGTCATTGAAAGACCAGCCAGTATCGTTAGAGAACTTTTAGACAACGCTATCGATGCCGGAGCTCAGAATATTACCCTTCAGTTGATTGAAGGGGGAATAGAACGCATTAGTGTGATTGATGACGGCATGGGAATACGCCATGAGGACCTCCCGTTAGTGTGCCACTCTCACTCAACGAGTAAAGTCGCTACTTTAGACGACCTGTACAACCTCTCCTCGTTAGGCTTTAGAGGAGAAGCCCTTTATAGTATCGCCTCCAGTGCTAAAATTACAATCGCTACCAGTCACAAAGACTCTACACCGGCCACCCTCGTGGTTGACAATGGTATAGATGGCGAAATTCTCCCCATAGGCCCTGCCAAAGGGAGTCGGGTTGATGTAGAGTATCTGTTTGCCAAAATTCCTGCTAGGCGGCTTTTCCTTAAACGCCCCGCTTCAGAGGCGCTTATGTGCCGTAAAACTCTAATTGAGAAGGCCAGAGCCTTTCCTAATATTGCGTTTCGCTACTATGATGGTGACATATTGAAACTTGATTTAGTCGCTACCGACAGCAAACAAAGAATCCTCGATACTTTAAGCGACGATAAGCGCGTTATAGCCAGTGAAACCGTTGAACTTAAAGAGATCGCCGGGAACTTTAGCCTCTATGCCGTCGCCTCGAATGGGGCCTATTGGCGCTCTGACCGCTCCAACATCGCTATCTACATCAATAGTCGCCCTATTGATGAGTATGCCCTAGTTCAGGCGGTCTCTTATGGCTACGGAGAGATGTTACCGGGGGGCGCCTTCCCCTATTTCTATCTCTTTGTGACCGTAAAACCAGAGTTGGTCGATTTTAACATCCATCCCGCTAAACGGGAGGCCAAACTACGCAATATGGCAGAGATACACCACCAAGTTGTCGCGATGATTCGCGCCCAACTCCTCCAGCGCAAATTACCGCAAATAGAGGTCCCCCACCACCAAGGGGAGCTCTATAAAGGGTACTCGCCCTCTTATGTGACCCATAAGATGGAAATAAGCGAAAGAGAGGAGAATTGGTTTGAAAGGGCTAAAGAGGTGTTTCAAGAGCAAGAGAGTCCCCCCTTTAAATACTTAGGGCAGCTCTTCTCCCTCTTTTTGGTGGTTGAAAAGGACTCATCCCTCTATCTCATAGACCAGCACGCTGCCCATGAGCGCCTTTTATATGACCAAGTGAGGCAAGGCCAAGGCGTGCAAGAGCTTTTAATACCCCTCGAGTTTGAAGTGGACAGCTCTGTCGATGCCTTTATAGCAGAAAACCATGCCCTCTACCGTGAGTGGGGTTTACACCTTGAAAGGGAGGGAGTTTTGAGTTGGAGACTCAAAACCATCCCCGCCTCTTGGAAACCTATTGAAACAATAATCGTCGACTTTTTAAGCTCCCAGGCGGCTGGAGACCGCCAAGAACTTGAGAAAAGGCTGTATGCTTCCATCGCCTGCCGTTCGGCAGTTAAAGATGGCGATTTGATTAGCCGAGTAGCTGCTGAGACTCTTATTGAACAGGTATTGAGGCTCGAAAACCCGGTTTGTCCCCACGGACGCACCTTCATTGTGGAAATAACCAAAGAGGATCTGTGGAATGCTGTAGGGAGAACTTAAATTACAAAATAAGTGCGAACAATAGTGTAGACACCTGTGGCCTCATCAAAATGGAGAGCCACAATATAGGCACTCTCAGCTTTGACCTCGGGATTTACGCTAAAGGCTTTGCTCGTCTCTTTGGAAAAGAGTAAGCGATTACCGGCACTGTAGAGGCTATAGTGCCATAGCCCCTCATAACCCTTCACTCTCCATTGCTCTTCTACCTTTTCCCACTCAAGTGGCGGCCACAAGGAGGCTTTTGTCATGGCGCTTTCTAAAGAGGGAGAGAAGGTCAACTCCTCGCTATGTTTTTTTCCATCAGGGAGGAAGAGCTCAACGTGCCAGCGCCCTTTTTCTAAAGACACAGCGGGTGGCAGAAGCAAATCTGAAGCTCCCACGTAGAGTAAATCCCCCGCTTTAAAGGGTTTCACCATTTTCTCCCAAACAAAGTCACCAGAGGGGGAAGTGAGCGAAATTTGGTACTGTTTATCCTCCTGAAAAGGAGCGCCTAAAATAACTAAAGCGACCCCTTCATTAATGTAAGAGGTCCCGGAGGTTTGGTGGGTAACTACCACTGTGGGGTAGAGGGAGACCTTCTCTAAAGCGAAAGAGCCGCGGGTACAGCCTATCAGGAGCAGGAGCAGTAAGAGTGCATAAATTGGGCGCCGCATACTAACCCTTCTGGGCTAACAATTGCATGGCCACCGGATTGGCGTAAGAATTGAGGACAAAAGTTAACACCTCAGCATTCAGCCCCTTGTAGCGCTCAAGGAATTTCTTCCCATTTAAGTCGGCGTACCGGGGACTAAAATGGGCCTCTCCTTTAAGGTAATCGTAGGCAAAGTAGTTGGTATCCCATAACCGGTAGTTGAGATGGATTTGACGGTCAATCTCTTGGGCAACCTCTTCAGCATCTTTATACTCCTCAACTAAAGGGTGACCGAACTGGAGATGAACCCTCCCCTTGAAGCGCCTCAAGCCTCTAAGCATGTTGATGAGGTCTTCATATTTTTTCTTTTGGTAGGTACCGTAGAGCTTCTTGGAGACCTCTTCGCGCCCCTTATTAATATCGTTAGGGTCGTATTGGTAAGAGATAGCCACAGGGACAATATTACACTGCTTAATGAGTTCACTGAAGGAGATT
>JBAYSE010000069.1:0-9064 GCA_041676265.1 Sphaerochaetaceae bacterium | reverse complement strand
TAATTGTTTTTATCCCCTATTTCTCTTCTTGGAATATTGCCAAGCCATGGCGTAACCCTTTAATTTTTATCTTTTTCTTCCTAGCCTCGGCTTATATGGCCCTCGCCGTTTTAGATATAATCTTCCAGGGAGTGTGGGCCTTTCAGGCCTCTATGATGTTAATTTTCATCCTGACTCTCTTTTTTAGCATCGCAGACATCATTAGGAACTTAAAAACGATTAGTGACCCGGGAGTGCGTGTTGTCAGCAAAGCAATTATAATCGACTCCTTTGTCATGATGCCCCTACTGGTTATCAGTGTTATATATCCGGCCTATCGCCATTTGAGTTACCCTATCTATTTTATGTCCTTTTCAGTCATCATCCTTGTCTATCTGCTCACCTATTTTACCAGTATGCCCCTAATTAAAGAGCAAGACCTCAGTTATGAGGTGGTTAGTCAGTTCAATATTTCGCAGCGGGAGTATGCTGTAGTTAAATTGATTAAAGAGGGGCTCACCAATAAAGAGATTGCCGGTGAACTAGATATCTCGGTAAATACGGTTAACAACCATATTGCTAACATTTTTGCCAAAACTAAGGTAAGGAGCCGTATCGATCTCTTAAACGTTCTTAAAAATTAGAAAAAGGAGAGGCGATGGAATTAGAAATAAGGCGTTGTGCCTACCCAATTGAAAAAATCCACACACCAAAAGGTGCTCAGGCGGTTGTTGGCCTTCACGGCTATACCGGCTATCCGGGAGAATTAGCCCTCCCCGCCCAAGAACTCTTCAACACTGGTCTGGACCTCTTCGTTCCCCGCTATCCGGGGCATGGGACTAATGGGAAAGATTTCTTGACCACCGGCAAAGAGGAGTGGATAGGGGCCGCTGAAGTGGCCGTAAAAAAAGCCCTAGAGCATTATGCTAAGGTCTCTTTAATTGGCCACTCGATGGGAGGGGCGATTGCGGTAATTCTGGCCTCACGTTACCCCATAGAGCGGGTGGTTCTCTATGCCCCTGCGCTACTGCTACCGACCGTGCCCCGTTATTTACTGAGGGTAATTAGTCCGTTTGTTAAGCGCAAGAAGGTAAAATGGGCTCAAGATACGCGCTACAATTTCTTTGATGAGCGTGACGAGGGTGATGACCTCTATCTGGGTAGTGAGTACTGGTCTTACCTCTATCCCCGTCAAGTACTAGAGTTAATTGCTATCATGGATGAGGCCCAGAGAGTACTACCCCAAGTTAAATGTGATATTTTAGTTATTACCGGAGGAGATGACGCCACAGTCCCGCAAGATGTGGGGCCTCTGGTGGTCCGTCAGGGGGGTGGGGAGAACCTCTGGGTGCACCTTCCGCTAGCAACCCACCTTATCCCCTACGACTGGGATGAGAATAGCCGCTTGGAGGCGATGAGCCAGACAGTTGCGTGGTTAAATTCCTAAGACCCTTGTTGTCTTTTTCCTTTATTTGCTATAATGGCGTAATTGAAGAAACTATAACTCTTAGAGGAGATATTCCCCATGACTGTTCGAGTGCGCTACGCCCCTTCCCCCACAGGATACCAACATATTGGGGGCATCAGGACGGCGCTTTTTAACTATTTTTTTGCCCGCGCTCAAAAAGGCCGGTTTATCTTAAGAATTGAAGACACCGACCAAGAGCGTTCAACTAATGAGGCCTTGAAGGACCTCTATGCAACCCTTGAATGGTTGGGCATAGAGTGGGATGAAGGACCGGTCGTAGGGGGCCCTTTCGCCCCTTACGTTCAGAGTGAACGCATTGCCCTCTACCGCGAGTATGCCGAGAAATTGGTGAAAGCAGGCCAGGCTTACCGCTGTTACTGCACTCCTGAGCGGTTAGAGACCCTCAGAGCAGAGCAGATTGCCAGCAAAGCTAAACAGCAGGGCTACGACCGCCACTGTCGCCACCTCAGTGAGGAGCAGCGGGCGGCTTTGGAAAAACAGAACCTCCCAGCGGTTATCAGATTAAAGGTACCTCTTGAGGGGCAAACTACTTTTAACGATATTTTGATGGGGTCAATCTCTAGACGTAACAGAGATGTTAACCCCGACCCTGTCCTCCTTAAATCGGACGGCTTCCCAACTTACCATTTGGCCAACGTCGTTGATGATCATCTGATGAAGATAACCCATATCATGCGGGCCCAAGAATGGATTCCTTCAGGGCCTCTGCACGTATTACTCTACGAAGCCTTTGGTTGGCAAGTGCCCACCTACTGCCATTTGCCGATGGTGATGGGTAGTGATGGGCAAAAACTCTCCAAAAGACACGGCTCAACGGCTGTACGCGACTTTAAAACCGAAGGATACCTTCCGGAGGCTCTCTTGAATTATGTGTCGACAGTCGGGTGGTCTTACGATAGTGAGAGGGAGTTTTTCACCAAAGAAGAGCTGTGTGAGCTCTTCTCTCTCGAAAAAATTAACAAAGCACCAGGAATTTTTGATTACAAAAAACTGTTGTGGTACAACGGGCACTACATACGACAAAAGAGTGACGCTGAATTGGCCCAACTAATTACCCCTTATTTAATAGAAGCGCAGTTTATCGAAAGGGCAGGGGAGTCGCGAGTCATGGAGATTGTACCACTGGTAAGAGAGCGCCTGAAGGTACTTAGTGACGTGGTTCCGCTCACCCGTTTCCTGTTTGAGGAGGTGGCCCCTCCTACGGTAGAAGCTCTCCTGCCCAAAAAGCAAGATGTTGGCACCACATTGCAAGCCCTCAAAAAGGCTTATGAGCTCTTAAAAGAGCTCGAGACCCGTGGGCATGAGTGGGTTGAAGAACAGCTGATGAAGGAAGCGACTGAATTGGGTATCAAGGTTAATGGGGTCTTTATGCCTATCAGGGTAGCGGTCACAGGGAGTCAGGTCTCTCCACCCCTTTTTGATTCAATCAAACTTTTAGGCTTTACAAAGGCTTTTTCCCGAGTTGAACGGGCAATTAAAATACTGGAAGATGAGGTTAATAATGGCTGATACGACATTAGACAAAATTGTCTCTCTCTGTAAGAGGCGTGGTTTTATTTTTCAATCAAGTGAAGTTTACGGAGGGCTTGCCGGTGCTTGGGATTATGGTCCTTTGGGGGTTGCTTTAAAGAACAATATCAGGGACTTCTGGTGGAAGGAGATGACCCAAATGAACGACAATATTGTCGGTTTGGACTCCTCTATTTTGATGCACCCCAAAGTCTGGGAGGCTAGCGGGCATGTCGAGAACTTTACCGACCCACTAGTCGACTGTAAAGCGTGTCGTAGCCGTTTTAGAGCCGATCAGATTGACCTCGATGGTCCTTGTCCTACTTGTGGCAATAAGGGGACCTTTACCGAACCACGCAACTTTAACTTAATGTTTTCTACCCATATCGGGGCCGTCAAAGATGAGGGGTCACTCATCTATTTGCGCCCGGAGACAGCGCAAGGCATCTACCTCGACTTCAAGCCGGTTGTGCAAAGCAGCCGGGTCAAAGTGCCTTTCGGTATTGCCCAAGTGGGTAAAGCTTTTAGAAATGAGATTACAACGAAGTTTTTCATCTTTCGTTCTACCGAGTTTGAGCAGATGGAGATGCAATTCTTCTGCAAACCGGGGAGCGACGATCAGTGGTTTGCTTTCTGGAGAGAGCAACGGATGGAGTTCTACCAGAAGATGGGCATTAACCCTGCAAAACTCCGTTGGCATCGGCACGGCAGCGATGAATTGGCTTTCTATGCCAAAGAGGCCTACGACATTCAGTACCTCTTCCCGATGGGGTGGCAGGAACTTGAAGGAGTTCACAACCGCACCGACTACGATTTAACTCAGCACCAGAAATTTAGTGGTAAAGACTTAACCTACTTAGACCAAGAGACTAAAGAGCGCTACATCCCCTACGTTGTAGAAACTTCAGCCGGTCTCACGAGGAATGTCCTCATGGCCTTAAGTGATGCCTATGGTGAAGAGCAACTGGAAGATGGTGAAGAGCGCATTGTGCTCCGTTTCCACCCCAAAATTGCCCCTATTACCGTTGCTGTGTTTCCCCTCGTTAAGAAAGATGGGTTAGCCGAGAAAGCCGCGGCTCTCGAGAAAGAGATGCGAGCAGATTTTGCAACCTTCCACGACCAAAGTGGTGCAATTGGACGGCGTTACCGCCGAATGGACGAAATTGGCACCCCTTACTGCGTAACTGTCGATTACCAAACCCTCACGGACAATACTGTGACGCTCCGCTACCGTGATTCGATGAGGCAAGAGCGTGTAGCAATTGACAATTTGGTCAACAAAATTAACTATGAGAGCAGGAACTACCAGAGGGCAGAGAAATGAACAAAGCATTGAAAATATTACAAGAGCGTGGGTTTATTAAACAGTGTAGCAATCTCGAAGGTCTCAGCGATCTAATGGATAAAGAGCGAGTGACCTTCTATGTAGGCGTCGATCCCACCGGTAGGAGTATCCATATAGGGCACATGGTCCCCTTCTTTGCAATGCACCATATGCAAAATTGTGGCCATAACCCGATTGCTTTAGTGGGGGGTGGCACCAGTTTAATTGGCGACCCTTCGGGCAAGAGTGAAATGCGCCAGATGTTAAGTGTGGCGCAAATTCAGGAGAACAGCATCTCTTTAAAGCGGCAACTCGGTACAGTTGTCGACTTTAATTCAGACGGGAAGGGAGCGAAGGGGAAAGCCGTAATGCTCAACAACTACGATTGGTTGGGTCCCCTGAATTATATAGAGTTCCTTCGCGATATCGGGCGACATTTCTCAGTCAACCGGATGCTCACCTTTGAGAGTTACAAGCAGAGACTGGAACGGGGTCTCTCTTTTATAGAATTCAATTATCAACTACTACAATCTTTTGACTACCTAACCCTCTACCGCGAACATGGCTGCCGCCTCCAAATAGGGGGCGATGACCAATGGGGCAATATTGTCGCGGGCATTGAGCTAATCCGCAAAGTTGAAGGGATGGAGTGTTTTGCCCTCACTTTTAATCTAATCACCCGTGCCGATGGGCACAAAATGGGGAAAAGTGAGAAGGGAGCGGTTTTTTTGGACCCTGAGTTATTCAGCCCTTATGACTTCTTCCAGTACTGGCGCAATGTTAACGATGCGGATGTAATCAGGTTTATGAAACTCTTTACCTTTTTACCCATGCAAGAGATTGCCGGCTATGACAACCCACGGGTAAATATTAACGAGGCCAAAGAGCGCTTAGCCTACGAACAGACCAAGATTATCCATGGTGTAGAAGAAGCAGAGAAGGCCCGCGAAGCCGCTAAAGCGATGTTTGGCGGTGGGGTCTCCTTGGAAGCTCGGGAGGCTCTCCCCTCAATTACAATCGAAAAGGCCCGTTTAGAAGAGGGGATTAATGTGGTTGAGTTGTTTGCTATGACCGATTTGTGTAAGACAAACTCTGATGCGCGCCGGTTAATCAACCAAGGCGGGGCAGTTGTCCAAGATCAGAAAATCACCGACGTTAAACTCATGATAGACGACTCTTGGGCTAAGCAGGGGGAGTTGATTTTGAGAGCCGGAAAGAAACGTTATTTCCGGATCTCTGTCTCCCCTTGATACTAGGCTAACCGAAAGCCGATTTCGGTATGGGGCTCAGTTATGAAAAGTTTTTTTAAAAAAGGTTTTTTGATACTCCTTATCGCTCTCACAACGCTACCGCTCTACTCGCGTGCCGTCCAGGAACTCCAACAGGCAGAGACTCTCATCCAAATGGGTGTTATGCAAGGACCCAGTGGCTTTAGTACGGTAGGGTTGAGCAAGGATGGTGGGTATCTCAGTCCAACCGCCCGGGTGGAAGTGACCGTTTACCCCTCACCCACAGAGGTGGTCGCCCGACTAGTCAATGGGGAGCTCGATTTCGCTGCTCTACCGACCAACGTCGCCGCTAACCTTTATGCTAAAGGGGGAGGTGTTAAAACTACCGCCACCGTCGGTGAGGGGATGCTGATGTTCATCACCAACGACGCGACAATCAAGGATTGGAATGATTTGGCCGGCCGCAAAATTAATGTGCCCGGAGCCGGCGGAACCCCCGATCAACTCACCCGGCTCTTAACGACGGCTCTTGGTTACGACTATGAGCAGGACATTGAGCTAGATTACAGTATTGCCGCTCCAGCGCAAGTTGCCCAAATGTTAATTGCCAATAAAATCTCCCTAGCGGTCCTTCCCGAGCCCTTTGTCACCCTTGTAATGAATTCCAACCCTAAGGTCTTTCCCCTTCTTGATGTACAAGAGTTGTGGAGTGCTCTGACAGGCTCTGGTAACTACCCCATGACGGTTATAGTTGTCCGCGATAAGTTTGTCCAACAACACCCTGAACTTTTATCGGTAATGATGGATGCCATAGAGCAGTCGGTTAATTGGGTCAATGCCAATCCCCACGCGGCCGCCGCCCTTATTGAAGAGGTAGGGATAATGCAGGCTACCATGGCTGAACCGGCTATTCCCCGCTCGGCGCTGGTCTTTAGGAGGGCTAAGGAGGGGCAGGAAGCCCTCGATGTCTACCTGAAAGTCCTTTACGGTTTTGACTACAGTTCAGTCGGGGAGTCCCTACCGGATGAAGAGTTCTACTTGGACTACTAAATTAATAGTTGCCCTCTCCGCTTTACTGCTCCTTTTATTGTGGCAGTTGGCGGCAGTGGTGCTAGATGCCCCTATAATTTTACCCCGTGTAGGGCCCATTGCTGCCAAAATAGTTTCTTTAGTACAACAGAAGCCGTTTTCACTCAATCTATGGGCAACCATCACACGGGCCCTTAAAAGTTTTTTAATCATCTTAGGGACCGGGGGAATTCTAGGGGTATTAGCCGGTTACAGCCCCCAACTGAGGGCCTTTTTAGTCCCCTTTCTCTTGTTGTGTAAAGCTACCCCTGTGATGGCCGTCATTCTCCTTGCTTTTATCTGGTTTACCAGTGGCACTGTACCCCTTTTCTCAGCTTTTTTGATGGGTTTTCCTGTGATGTATATCCAAATGGAACAAGGGGTAGCCTTAATAAGTCAGCCGTTAAAAGAGATGTGTAAAGTCTACCATTTCTCGCCTAGAGACCGCCTTTTTCACCTAATAATCCCCTCTCTGGCCCCTTCGATTATTACAGGAGCTAAGGCTTCACTGGCTATGGTGTGGAAGGTTGTTATTGCATCAGAGGTGTTGACGGTACCCCGTTATGGGGTTGGCTCAAGGATGCAACTAGCACAAGTTAACCTTGAGACAGCTGAGGTTTTAGGGTGGACTTTGGTGGCGATTCTTTTAACAGCTTTAGGAGATTTACTCTTCTTGGCGATGCTCAATCTGCCTAAGAAGTTGGGCCGAATTTACCGCAGGAGACGCTATGAAGCTCAACGCTCTTCGTAAAAGCTACTTAGTTGACAATAAAACGCTTACCGTCTTAGACCAGTTCTCCCTAGAGGTAAAGAAAGGGACGATTGTGGCCTTGTTAGGTCCCTCAGGGTGTGGCAAGACTACCTTATTGCGCCTAGTGGCACTTCTGGAGCAACTTGATGGGGGCGAGATAATCAGAGAGGCGGGCGAAGAGGGGCCTGTCAGCTTCTTATTTCAGGAGCCCCGCCTTTTACCGTGGCACAATGTGCTACAAAACGTAGAATTGGTCCTGCGCCCCTTTATAACCAACCGAAGTGCCCGTCTTGCGAAGGCTAACGAGTTCTTAGCCCTTGTCAGCCTTAGTAAGTACAGTCGTTTTAAAGTTGATCAGTTATCGGGGGGGATGCGCCAGAGGGTGGCAATTGCCCGTGCTTTTGCCTTTCCAGCCAACTTAATGCTCTTAGACGAACCTTTTCAGAGTCTCGACCATCAGATGCGCCTAGCACTGATTAAGGCATTCCTCTCCCTTTGGCGGCAAGACAAACGGACAACCCTTTTTGTAACCCACAATATCTCGGAAGCACTCTTAGCCGCCGACACCATTGTCCGCCTCTCAAGTAAACCCATGCAAGTCGTCGATACGATTAAGATCGATATCCCCCAAGAGCAGCGGTCGCTAAAAGACCAACACCTCCTCTATCTAATGGGAGAGCTCAGCGCCTTTTAATGGCTTTCCAAATATTATTGACAGAGGCCTGTGTTCTCTCGATATCAATAGTGGTTAGCGCTCTATTGTCCAGTAGGAGCTCACCCCGGCAGAAAACATACTTTACATCACTCGATTTGGCGCTGAAGACTAAAGCACTAAAAAGGTCATTTAAAGGGCTTAAGTGGGGCCTATCTAAATCTAAGAGGAACAGGTCGGCATCTTTGCCCACCTCTAGGGTGTTACCGGCACAGGCCATCTTGAGGAGGGTGTAGGGACTTAAGGGGTGTTTTAGAGAGGCTAAAAGGGCTGCCAGTCTGATTTCATTAAACATATCGAGGGCATTATTGCTAGCCGCTCCATCTGTCCCTAAGGCTAAGGGAATGCCTAAAGCGTTCAACTTGCCCACTTCGGCGATACCACAGCCCAGTTTGCAGTTGCTACTGGGATTGTGGACAACAGTTGTATTGAACTGTTGCAGTAAGGGAAAGTCCCCTTCTAAAAGATGGACGCAGTGGGGGAGGGTGCTCTTTACCTTGTGGGTTTTTAGGGAGTGCAAGTAGGCCACGGGGCTCATCTTAAACTTCTCTAGGGCCTCCTCTACCTCTTGTTGGGTTTCACTGACATGAATATGCAATGGGACTGCTTCTAAAGAGGCAACCTCGATGGCGCGCCTCAATGTGGCTTCACTACAGGTATAAATGGAGTGGGGCGCTATTTCCCACCTTAAGGGAGGGGTAAGTTCTCTAAAAAAGGGGACCTTCTGTAGGCGCCGGTTGGTCTCAGTAATGTCGCCAAAGAGGGTGAGACCGATGGTCCCCTTGATCTTAGCCTCATAGGCGGCCTCAACCGTCCCTTCAGGGTAGAAGTACATATCGCGAAAGTGGGTGGTGCCACTTAAAATCATCTCGGCAATTCCTAGCAGAGAAGCACTGTAGATATCTTGGCTTTGTAGTAGCTCTTCAAGGGCCCACACATCAGTTAGCCACTCCTGTAGGGTGGCGTGGGCTAGGCCGTAATTTCTGAAATAGACCATACTGAG
>JBAYSE010000068.1:0-9342 GCA_041676265.1 Sphaerochaetaceae bacterium | reverse complement strand
TCATAAATCATAGATAGGTCCTTAACAAATAATATTTAAGAATAATTACTTCTTATGTAGTATTTAACAGATATAATAAGAATAGTCGAGTGAATTAAATAATAAGTGATGTGTTTTATATTGGTTTAACTTATAGCAATACAAAATAAGAATATTCTTAAATATATTTTATATTTAAACAAATAGAGACAGATTTAGAAACAAATGATATCTATAGATTTCTATTGCTATTTTAAATTAATCTGCTATTAAAAATATATAAGTCTTAATTAGGTTAAGTTTTTTGAATATCTCTTTACTGTCAAGCGGTAAGTAGTTACAAATAAATAGAAATTTTAAATGATTTATATAAGTATTATTTAGTATTAAATAATACTTATATCATTATTAAATAGTAAATAAATATATATTATAATATATCACATAGAAGTGCGATAATTAAACTATTGAAGTTTATCATTTAAAATAAAAAGCATATGAAATTACATATTTTTACTTGTAATATTGCTATTGCCCCTATATAATAGCGTCACTAAGGAAGGAAGGAAAAATGAGTAAGACTATCTCTTTGCATTTGCAAAAGGGTGGTATTGGGAAGACCACTATAGCCGGTACTCTTGCTTGTCAGTCAGCCTTAGAAGGGGTTAACACTCTTTTAGTTGATGTCGACCCTCAGGGGAATGCCTCCTCTTGGTTTCTTACTAAAAGCTTAGAGTATGAATTAGCCGATGTATTGCAGGGTCACTGTTACTATAAAGAAGCCATAGCTGATGTGCCTAACGTTCCCAATTTACACATTTTACCTACTTTTGGAATTGGCGGGACTTTAAAGCAATATTCCGAGAATAAGATTGTAGAAGAGCCCTATGTCTTACAAGATTTGGTTGTTGAGTTAGCCAATGATTACGATAGGATCATCTTAGACCTCTCGCCAGGTTTAAGCAAACTTGAAAGAAGCGCCTTAATTGCCAGTGATGAGATTATCACACCAATGACTCCAGAAATATTTAGCCTTGACGGATTAGAGATCTTCATTAATGAACTCGACAAAATCAGGAAAAATTTAAGAAGCCCGGTTAGACATGAAAGGGTAATAATTAATTCTTTTGATGAAAGGATTCGTCAACATAAAGAGATTTTCGCAGCCGCTATGGAAGGGAAATTTGAAGTCTACAAAATTCCCGTTGACCCGGCATTTAGAAAATCTCAAGAGAAAAATACAGCTCCTCAATTATTTAAATACAGAGGTCGTGGTCTTAAACCAAAAACTCTGGAAGCTATTAAAGAGCTGAACGAAAGGGTATGGAGTTAACTATGGCACTAAAGAAAAATCCACCGGTAGAAGAAACACAAGATTCTGAAAGCATGCAGAAGGCTAAAGAGCTCTTTAAGAAAGAGCCTAAGCGACGTAAGAAGGAGAATAAGGTTTTAACGACCTTCTCCATTGAACCCTCTTTTAAAGCTGAATTAGAGGATATGTTTGCCGATATGGGTCTTGGGTGGGCTGCTGGAATCCGGTTTGCGCTACGAGAATTTATTAAGAAATATTCTGAATAAATAGTAAATCTATATAAGAAAAATATGATACTACACTTATAAATAGGTAAAACATATATAAATAATAAAGAAGAACTATTATGAATCTAGGTAGAAACATATAGAAAATAATTAAACTACATAGGAAATGTATTAGAAATAAAAAAAAAGATATTAAAAAGAGGGGTTTTTAACCCCTCTTTTATTTAAAGCTTAAATAGAAGTTCCTCATAACCTGGGATAGGCCAAATCTTCTTATCGCTGTAAAGTTCCAGCAGGTCGACATGCTCTCTTAGCCTCTCCATCTTAGCGATCACTACCTCGTGGTAAAATTTTGCCTGTGCAATAAAGGTGTCATTTAAAGCTAAAGCTTCAGTAATGGCAGCATTAAGATCATCAGTGGCTTTAATAGTGGCACTCAGCTCAGTTGTTAAAAGCGTAGCTATCTTCTCCAGTTCTTCTGTTTCCAAAGCGATCTCATGCATGCTTTTAATGTCGCGGGCGACCTCGGCAACATAACGCATAAGAGCCGGTATAATTGAACGACGAGCCATCTCGACCATCGCCCCCGCCTCTATATTAATCTGTTTGGAGTAGATATCGAGATAAACCTCTAATCGTGAGTTAAGCTCCTCTTCACTGAAAATAGCGTGACGTTTAAAGAGCGCTATAAACTCGGGCCGGATTAAGGCTTGAAGGGCATCAACCGTGTTATCAATATTGGGCAGTCCCCGGCGCTTCGCCTCCTCAACCCACTCGGGGGAGTAGCCGTTACCATTAAAGACAATCCGTTTGTGGCTACTATACATCTCTTTAATTAGTTCAATTGCTTCAGTGTTCACATCATCACATTTTTCCAGTCTAGTGGCAATTTCACTAAAAACGTCGGCGACAGCGGCATTCAACATCGTATTGGGACCGGCCAGTGATTGGGAAGAGCCTACCATCCTTAACTCAAACTTATTACCGGTAAAAGCCAGAGGGCTAGTTCTATTGCGGTCCGTCATATCTTTAGGAAGACCGGGGAGGGCGTTAACGCCGACTTTAAGAATTTCACCATCCCGTTTTGTATAGGGAGTGTTACTCGTGAGATGTTCGAGGATTTCGGTTAATTGCTCCCCTAGGTAGATTGAAATGATGGCAGGGGGCGCTTCATTTTTGCCAAGGCGGTGATCGTTACCGGCGACGGCAATACTGCTACGAATTAAAGGAGCGTACTTATCCACAGCTTTTACCCAGGAAGTTAACATTAGGAGAAAGAGTAAGTTATCTTGGGGGCTCTCGCCGGGAGTTAGATAATTTTGCCCTTTTTCGTTAGCTATTGACCAGTTATTGTGTTTCCCCGAACCGTTAATCCCGGCAAACGGTTTCTCATGGAGGAGGGCTTTCATTCCGTGGCGCCGGGCTACCGACTTTAGAATCCGCATGAGTAGCTGATTCCTGTCGGTTGAGACATTGGCGATATCGTAGATAGTAGCTACTTCGAACTGGCCGGGAGCTACCTCTTTATGTTGGGTTTTGCTGGGGATTCCGACTTTCCATAACTCGTAATTTAACTCATTCATAAAGACAGTGACACGGTCACTGATTGAGCCAAAATAGTGGTCATCTAACTCCTGCCCTTTAGCCGCTAAGTTGCCAAAGAGGGTCCGTCCGGTAAGACGCAAATCGAGGCGCTCTTCATAGAACTTTCTATCAACTAGAAAATACTCTTGCTCGGCGCCGACTGCGACATCAATCCTTTTACTCTCATCGCCGAAAGCTCTTAAAATCCTCAACATCTGCCTCTCTATAGCATCACAAGAGCGCAAAAGGGGCACTTTTTTATCGAGGGCCTGTCCATTGTATGAGAAGAAGGCGGTAGGGATATAAAAGGTTTTAACCCCCTCCGTTTCTTTTATGAAGGCGGGGGAGGAGGTATCCCAAGCAGTATAGCCGCGCGCCTCAAAAGTAGCCCTAAGGCCCCCGTTGGGAAAACTAGAGGCGTCGGGCTCCCCTTGTAACAGCTCTTTACCCGAAAACTCCATTAGCATTTTATCGGGGTGTTTAATAGAGATAAAACTGTCGTGTTTCTCGGCTGTTGAGCCGGTTAAGGGTTGGAACCAATGACTGTAGTGGGTGGCGCCCTTTTCGAGAGCCCATTTCTTCATGGCACCGGCCACCGCTTCGGCCACTTCGCTGGTTAGGTCTTTTTCACCGTGTTGGATCTGTTTCAGTTCTCCATAGATCTTATAGGGCAATAGTTTTTTCATGACTGCGTCGTTAAAGCAGTTGCAGCCATATATCTCGGATTCAAGGCGTGTTGATAAATCGTATGGAACTGACATTTTCCCCTCCACGGTTTGTTTTTCCCCTCTATAATAATCGAATACCTAAAGAGGTGCAACTACCTACATCATCAAGAAATATTATTTCCACTTTCAATCGTAATCGCCTCTACGGGGCAAACTTCATGGCAACAGTAGCAGCGAATACATCTAGAGTAATTGGCTTCAATCTTAAGCTCGTCGTTGAGAACTAATGCATGGGCCGGACATATCTTAACACACTTACCACACCCGATACACTTCAAAGGGTCAAAAAGAGGTCGTGGTTCTTTTCGTTGACTTCTGAATTTGGAGTAGCGGGTAAAGAATGGGATGATTAAAGCTTTTATTAGATTGGTTTTGGGTTGGATCTCAATTCTCTTAAAATCTTCAATAACTAGTTCTTCAGCCGCCAAAAGGGGATAATTAATCTCCTCTAAGGTGCGCCATTTAGTCAGTTTACGCTTATGCAGTTCCGCTGTTAAGGGAATCTGAAAGGGTTCGTACCCCATAATTATCGCTTGAGCGGCATCTAAAGCGGTAGGGTCATTGCTGGCCAACAGCAGACCGGTATGACGGGGAATACCGGCCGCCGGTCCACCACCCTCCATAGCAATAACGGCATCCATTATGGCGAAGTGGGGCCTTACTACCGAATAGAGTCCACTGAGCATTCTGGCAAAAGCCTCTCTTTTAACAAAGCGCAAATGGGAAGCACTTTTGTGAAGGCCAACGACCATTCCAAACATATTTTTCACACTTCCGGTGGTGTACATCAGCTGGTGACTCTTCATCTTAGCCACCGAAATAATTAAATCGACTTCACTCATCACTTTGGCCAAGGGTAACTTATGGCCATAACTGTAGGGGATAGAGTAAGGGCGGGGGTCCTTGGAAAAATCGACCCAAGTAGCCTCCTCCGCACTGCATACCTGGGCAATACCGCAATTGCGGGGGGTAAAATGGGGGCCACTTATTCCGGGAGAGTCACCGATTAAAACCTCACGGGCCCCTTTGGCATACAATATTTTAACTAACTCGCGCACCACTTCACTCCGTGTAGTAATGGCCTTTTCCGGTGCTGCATCACTGAGAATATTGGGTTTTAAAAGGATTCGTTGATCGCTAACACTGGGCAAGTCGGCGGCTTCACAAATCTCAAGGAGGACCTTAGAGAGTTCGTCATCTGAGTAGGTTTCACAGCGTTGAATGGCGACTTTTGGGTGGCTCACTTAATCCTCCTTAAAAGGGCATAGTAGAGGGGCCCTCTGCCATTAGCCCTATCGGGGAGGATAATCTGCCCATATTCCCGTTTTTCACCAATTAAAGGCATTGGTGTCACCTCAACAGCTCTCCCTAAGCGCCGCTTGAAGAGTTTGGCAATCACTGCTTCGTTCTCTAGCGGGTTAATTGAACAGGTGCTGTAGAGGATAAAACCACCTAGGGTGACAGATTCCAAAGCAGCCGCTAAAAAGGCAAACTGATCATTCGCCAGGCGTTTACCACGCGAGGGGCTCCACTCTTTTAATAGTCGCGCGTTGGCCAACAAATGGCGCTCTGAAGAGCACGGAGCATCGAGTAGGACGGCGTCGTAGCACGCTTGTTCATAAAGACCCCATTTACGCGCATCATGGCCGGTTATTTTAATTATCTGGGAAACATCAGAGCTGAGATGCTCCGCAATGACTCTCTTCAACCTCTCACGGCGAGCCCTTGAGCGGTCATTTAAGATTAGAGAACCCTCTCCTTTGAGTTTGGTGGCTAGTATTAAGCTCTTGCCACCGGGAGCAGCGCACATGTCGAGGACTCTATCACCGGGTTTAACCGGGAGGGCAGAAGATGCCATCAGGGAGCCTTCATCCATAAAGTAGCCCTTGAGGAGTCCCTCTTTAACCTCTACAGGCTCCCTTTCTGACAAGAGCGCCTCTTTAAGCTCTTTGTAACGGTCTAGGTAAATTGATGCGTAATAGGTGTCAAAACTCTCCATTAGGCTACAATACCCCTCTGAGAAAACCTTGTCCAGCATTACCTCAAATATAAAAGATAGCCCCAAGTGAAGATGAGGCTGGAGGCCAGACAGAAAAGATGCCACACCAGGTGGTTGAAGGGGATTTTTTTTAGACTATAAAAAATAGTTCCCACCGAATAGGAGGATCCTCCCGCAATTATCCAGTAAAAGAGAGATCCGGGCAGATAGGGGACGATATCACTCCAGAAGAAGACAATAGACCACCCCATAGTTAGGTAGAAGATGAGGTGCAGGGCTTTGAATCTGTTAAAGAACAGGAGGGTGAAGAGAATTCCGCAGAGGGCAATTGCCCAGATAAAAGCTAATAGTTGAAAGGCTCTGGTTGAGCCAAGGTAAAACAAGAGGGGCGTGTAGGTACCGGCAATTAAAAGGTAGATATTTAGGTGGTCCCCGAGGCGCATGAGGCGCTTAGCATCCCCTTGCGGTAGCCAGTGGTAGAGTGTAGAGGAGCCGTATAGAGCGCTAAGCGTTAGACCATAAATAATAAGACCCACATCCTTAGGCTCATCTTTTAACAGAAAAAGTGTGAATATGAGGGCCAAGGTGAAGCCCAATAGATGTGAAAGGGCATTGGCCAACTCTTCCCCTCTTGTGTAGTGATCCACCAAGGCGATCCGCCGTGAAAGCCAAGAAGAGTTTTTAGCCATCACTAAAGGATATGATTAAGGAACTTTTGGGTGCGTTCCAGACGGGGGTTTTTGAAGAGAACTTCAGGTTTACCCACCTCAATAATTTCGCCTTCATCCATAAATACCACGCGGTCGGCAGCCGCAGAAGCAAAACCCATCTCATGGGAGACTATTAACATCGTCATCCCTTCTTTAGCAAGAGAGAGCATCACATCGAGGACCTCTTTAATCATCTCGGGGTCGAGTGCACTGGTGGGTTCGTCAAAGAGCATCACTTTGGGATTCATTGCCAAGGCACGTGCAATGGCGACCCGCTGTTGTTGTCCGCCAGAGAGTTGGTTGGGGTGACTATTGGCTTTCTCCAGCAGACCCACCCGCTTAAGGAGTTGGAGGGCTAACTCTTTCGCTGAGTGCTTCTCCATTTTTTTCACTTTAAGGGGGGCCAAAGTAATATTTTCGACTACCGTAAGGTGAGGAAAGAGGTTGAAGCTCTGAAAAACCATCCCCACCTCTTCGCGAATTCGACGGATATCGCTTGAGCCGATAACCTCCACTTCATCGATAAAGATTTGCCCCGCAGTGGGGATTTCAAGGCGGTTAATACTCCGCAACAGGGTACTTTTACCACTGCCGGAGGGACCTATTATGACGACAACTTCCCCTTGCTCAACAGCTAGGGAGGCATTCTTTACCGCGTGAAGGCTCCGGTTGCCTTCAGTTACAAAATCCTTGCACAAGTTTTCGATTCTTATTCTAGCCATTTTTATGTAACCTCTCTTCTAAAATACCCACCATACGCGATAAAATCAGGGTGATTAAAAGGTAGACCAAAGCCACAACTAACATCGTCTCTAACGAGAGGAAAGTACGTGAAATATATTCACGCCCTTTTCTGAGGATATCGGCGAGGGCTATGGTGGAGACCAGTGACGAGTCTTTCAACATTGAGATAAACTCATTACCGACGGCCGGCAAGATCACTTTAACGGTTTGGGGGAGGATTACATAGCGAAACGCTTGGCCGCGCGAGAGACCAAGGGCGATTGCCGCTTCCATTTGTCCTTTAGGGACAGCTTGGATACCGGCGCGCACTATCTCACCCATATAGGCACCAAAACAGATTGAGAGGGCTACTATAGCTGCCAGCATCCCCTCGATCCTAAACAGGCGCCCCATGGCGTAGTAGATAAAAATGAGCTGAACTAGGAGTGGAATACCCCGAATAAACTCGACGTAGACCCCACTTATCATATTGATAGTGTAACTTTTAGCTACGGAGCCGAGGCCACAAAAGAGTCCAATAATCAGAGCCCCAATTATAGAGATAATGGTGACCTGAAAGGTCGTCGGAGCGCCTTGGATTACCACTAGGAAAATTGAACGGTAGGGCTTTGGGACGAAAATAACCAGTGAAGCTAAGAGCAGGGTTGCTAAAATAAAGGTGAGTCGCCATGAGTTAAAAACATGGTGGTCATTCTTTTTAGGGATCAGAACCCCGTCAGTCATTTGAATGCGGGGGTGACTTTTAGGCGACTCAGGCGCACGCGACACCAGTTTCTTCACGAGTGAAGCGTGCTCCGGGTAGTTTTTATCGACCATACTAGAGGATATCCCACTTCTGCTTTAAAGTAGCCATGGTGCCATCATTTTCAAGGCCGGCTAGAGAGTCATTGAGGAGTTTTAAAAGCTCGGTATTACCTTTTTTCACAGCAATGGCGATCTCTTCCTTTTCTCCACCCATCGAGCCAATTATTTCAAGTTTATCGGCATAATTTGCATTGGCTAAGACAAACTCGGCGGCAATCAGAGAGTCGGCTACGGCAGCATCGACGTTCTTGTTAAGGAGGTCTTCAATTGCCAGACCAATGTCGTCGTAAGCCCTGATAACTGCGCCGTCAACTTTCTCAACGGCAAAGTTCCCGGTGGTCCCGATTTGAACCCCAACTTTTTTACCCTGCAGCGAGGACTCGTCTTTAATATTTTTATTGCCTTTATTCACAATAATCGACTGGGTGACTTCTAAAATAGGGGTGGTGAAGTCCATTGTGTTTTTACGCTCTTCAGTGATAGTCACTCCCGAGGCAACCCCATCGTAAGCGCCGTTATCGAGGCCGGCAAAAATCCCATCCCAAGCTACATTACGGGTTACCATTGAGACGCCCGATTTTTCAGAAATAGCGGCAATCAAATCAATTTCAAAACCGACAATCGTGCCACTCTCATCAACAAATTCAAGTGGTGGCCATGTACAGTCAGCAGCAAACACATAATCGCTCTTTTCTTTCTTGCCACCGGCAAAAACCATGGCAGTGACCGCAATAAACAGAATAGTTAAAAGAAGAACCCTCTTCATAACATCCTCCAAATAGTAATAGGTTGTTGTGAATCTACATAATTATGCAGAGAATGTCAACATTATTTGCATAATTATTCAAGAAGTGGTAGGAAAAGTTTTATTGAAACGACATTGTTTTTATTGACACGATATAATTACTGTGCTATAAACCAAAGGTGAAACAGGAGGGAAAAGCGATTATGAAGCCGGCAAAAGCCCTTAAGGCACAGACTATCGAAAGGGTGGTGAGTGTATACAAGAAGACACAATCCATCAGTGAAACTGCCAAGCAAACCGAAATTTCAATAACGAAAGTGCGCAAAATTCTTATTACCGCAGGACTATGGACCAGCGCGCGCTCTGAGCAGATTCGTGAGCTTGCCGAACAGGGTAAAAGCTCGACAGAGATTGCTGAAATTCTCAACATAACGGCGGTCATGGTTCGTAATTATCTGCCCTACGAGAAGGGGTTATATGATGAGCCCGATAAAACAAACACGGCTAGGC
>JBAYSE010000067.1:0-9359 GCA_041676265.1 Sphaerochaetaceae bacterium | reverse complement strand
AAGATTTTTTCACCCTGCTTGATAAAAATTGGAACGCGGACAATTAAACCGGTCTCCGTGGTTACGTTCTTCGTTGCCCCGGTAACTGTGTCACCCTTAACAGCCTCTTCAGCTTCAGCTACTTCGTAGACTACCTTTGTGGGAACGACGATATCTAAAGGTTGGCTCTCCCAGAATGTTACCCGATAGGTCTCCCCATCTTTCATGAGAAACTCATAGCCTTCAAAAGTTGACATTGGAATTTCAATCTGCTCAAAGGTATCGGTCAACATGAAGTGAAAATTGGTGCCGTCATTGTAGAGATATTGGCAATCGCGGTCTTCCACCGTAATATCTTCCACGTTATCTTGGGATTTATAAGTTTCACGCAAGACTTGTCCTGTAGAAGGACTCTTTAGTTTAATGCGGACAAAGGCCGAGCCTTTTCCTGGGTTAACAAACTCTCTCTCCACACAGATAAAAGGTTGCCCTTTAATCAGTAATGCAGTGCCTTTTTCTATTTGTCCTGCTTTTATCATCACGGTCCTCGCGTAAATTATTCGGCAATTGTCTTTAATTACCGCTCCTGAGCATAGCAGAAAGGGGAAATAAAATCAAATCCTCAATCTTTTTATAACCACCCTGCAGCATTAAAAGACGGTCTAACCCCAAGGCAACTCCCGAGCACTGGGGAAAGTCTTGGTCAAATATTTGGGGGAAAGAGGGGTCTATGTCGGGAATCACCTCGCCGGTATTGGCTCTCTGGGCTATTAAGAGGGCATATTGCTTCTCGTAGAAGGCTTTAACGACTCCTGCATCGCGCTCCTCATTGTAACAGTTAGCTAGTTCAATGCCACCGGCATAGAGTTCCCACCGCTGTCGATAGGGGCCCTGTTTACTCTTTTGAGCCAAACACTCAATCTGTTCAGGATAATCGTAGAGAATCAAGGGTTTATCTTGGGGAAGGTTGGGCTCAACTACATTTAAGAAAATACGGTTGAAAAGTGCCTCCCAACTCTCTCCCTCGGGGGGAGTATAAAGGTGCAGATTATCGGCTACCGCTCTTAAAGTAGCGGTTGATGGGCATTTCTCTAGATCAAAATTACCGTAAGTCTGGCAGGCTTCACGCATGCTCATCTTTTTGAAAGGGGGCAGGAGGTGCTCTGGTGTCCCTTCGAGAGCTGTTTTGGCAATTAACTCCTCGGTGATGGCTATGGAGTCTTGCTCGTCGCACCCCAGTGTGTAGTACTCTAACATAGTAAACTCAGGGTTGTGGTAACTGCCAACTTGTTCACGATTTCTAAAACAGCTGGTTATCTGGTAGATGCTCCGCTGAATTTCTCGAATGATGGGCTTCATATGAACTTCGGGAGAGGGAATCAAGTAGAGCTCTCTTGAAGCGTTGAACTCACTGATATAGGTGGTTGCAAAGTTTGCAATTGTGGCTTCAGGAATCAAATGGGTAGCGATAATGGGGGTACTGACCTCCAAATAGCCATTATCTGCAAACCAGTGGCGCATCGCTTGTAGGAGGGCACTGCGCTGTTCAATCCCCTTAATATTCATAGGGGGACTATAGCAAGAAGAGGCTGTTTTTGTAAAGAAAGGTGATATGGACACTGTTGTAACCCTTGACGTATAATCTCACCCAATGGACAAAAATAGATACGATACTGACGATATAATCTTTGCTTTGGCAACACCTTGGGGCTCCAGCGCCTTAGCTGTTTTAAGGGTTTCGGGTAAGGGCTCTGTTAATCTGGTGTCGAAAGCTTTCTCGCGTGGACAGGCGCTCCTAGAGGGGGCCTCCCACACCCTCGTACACGGTTATCTGATAGATAAGATTAGGGGTAGAGACCTAGATGAGGTAGTTGTTGCCCTTTTCAAAGATGGCAGAGGTTACACCGGAGAGGAGAGTCTAGAGATTTCATGCCATGGGAGCATGGCAGCCATTCAGGAGATTTTTAGACTCTTTGAAGACCTAGGTATGCGCCCCGCTTCGCCGGGAGAGTTCACCTTCCGAGCTTTTATGCATGGCAAAATGGACCTCACCCAAGCAGAGGCTGTCATGGAAGTGGTCTCTGCTCAAAGTCAAAAAGGGCATGCAATGGCCTTAAAGCGCCTAGAAGGGGACCTCTTCTCATTGATAGAGGGCTTCAAACAAGAGCTCTTAAACCTGATGAGTATCCTTGAGGTACAGCTCGATTACGGTGAAGACGAAGTAGAAGAAGAGGAGCCCTTTCCCATCGAGCGGTTAGAGGGGGTGCAACAGGCCATTGAGCAGCTATTAGCGACCTACGCTATCGGGAAACTTTATAGCGAGGGGGCCAAAATAGTTTTAGCGGGGGCCACCAATGTGGGTAAATCAACCCTCTTTAACCTCTTTTTGAAGGAAGAGCGCGCTATAGTCTCGCCCATTCATGGCACCACGCGAGATTTTATTGAGTCACAGGTTAACTTGGAAGGGATCCCTATAAGGCTCTACGATACCGCCGGTCTAAGAGCGACGGGCGACTTAATCGAAGAGGAGGGAATTAAACGAACCCACCGCCTTTTAGAGGAAGCCGACCTAATTCTCCTCATGTTTGATGGCAGTGAACATGATGAACAGTCGCTCTTATTTTACGAAAACATTGTGGATGACCCACGGTGCATTGTGGTGTGGAATAAGAGTGATTTGGCTTTAAGTAAGAAATTCAGTAACGGCTACGCCCTCAGCGCTAAAAGGGGGGAGGGTTTCAAGGAACTGAGCAAGGAGATGCTGAAAAGGCTAAAAAGAAACTACTTTTCACTTGATGAGCAGCACCTTGTCATTGAATCAGCTCGACAGTATGAGGAGTTGGCACGTGCCAAGGAATCTTTAGGACGCGTAGCTCAACTGGTAAGCGCTAGCGTCCCCCTCGACATAATTGCCGGTGAGTTGTCAGAGGCACTCAATGCGTTGGGCTCCCTCACCGGAGAGGTAACTTCAAGCGATATCTTAAAGCGAATATTTAGCAATTTTTGCGTAGGAAAATAGAGATGGATTGGGAAGCAATCGTTATTGGCGCCGGGCATGCCGGAATTGAAGCGGCTTTAGCTTTGGCACGCCTGGGCCACAAGACAATTTTAATAACACAAAACTTAGATGCAATTGGGCGCCTTTCATGCAATCCCGCCATTGGCGGTATGGCCAAAGGTAACATTGTCCGTGAGATAGATGCTCTCGGTGGCGAGATGGCCCACTTAATCGATAACTCGATGATTCAGTACAGGATTCTAAACCGACGGCGTGGTCCGGCAGTGCAAGCTCCACGGGCGCAAAGTGACAAATTCACCTACCACCGTTTAGCCAAGGAGACCTTAGAGGGACAAAAGGGGTTAGCCCTTTTCCAAGATACGGTCGTTGACCTCATCCTCGCTAAAAACCAAAAGAGTGTCGTCGGGGTTGTCACTTCACGGGGGCACAAAATCTCGGCTAGAGTAACCATTTTAACCACCGGGACCTTCATGGATGGCAAAATCTTCATAGGGGAGTGGGAAGAGGTGGCCGGACGTTTGGGAGAGCCGGCCGCCATAGGCCTAGGTCAGGCTTTACGCAAGAAGGGGTTTAAAGTGGGGCGCCTAAAGACTGGGACTCCGGCTAGAGTACGCCGCTCATCGCTGAACCTTGACATCTTGAGCGAACAGCCGGGCGATGCGGTGATGCTCCCCTTCTCTTTCGACACTAAAGTAATCAAGCGCCCCTCTCTCAATTGCTACATAACTTTCACCAATGCTAAGACTCACCAGATAATTAGGGAGAATATGGACCGTTCGCCCCTTTATGGAGGGAAGATCGTGGGACAAGGACCCCGCTATTGCCCCTCAATCGAGGATAAGGTGGTGCGCTTTCCCACACGTCAGCGCCACCAAATCTTTATTGAACCCGAAGGGGTAGGAACCGAAGAGATGTACCTTAACGGTATCAGTTCCTCTCTTCCGGAAGAGGTTCAAACTGCCTTTATCCACAGTATTAAGGGACTGGAAGAGGCTGAGATTATGAGGCCGGGATATGCTGTAGAGTACGACTACCTAGATCCCCTGCAGCTCTACCCATCGCTAGAGTCTCTTGTCTATGAAAACCTCTTTGTCGCCGGTCAAACTAACGGCACCAGTGGCTACGAAGAGGCTGCCGGTCAAGGACTTTTAGCCGGTATAAACGCGAGTCAAAAACTGTTAGGGGAGTCCCCCCTTATCTTAGACCGCACCGAATCTTACATTGGGGTGTTAATTGATGACTTGGTGACTAAAGGAACCGAAGAGCCTTACAGAATGTTTACCAGCCGCGCCGAGTACCGTCTGAACCTACGCCACGATAGCGCCGATCAGCGCCTGACAGCCAAAGGGTTTGCCGTAGGGCTACAAACTAGAGAGGCGATGGAGAGGTTAAAGGCAAAAATGGCCCAAATTGATGTGGTCAAAGAGTTGCTCACCCAAGGCAAAACTGAGGGGAAGCGGGCTATTGATCTCCTTAAACAGCCCGAAATTGCCATCGATGATCTAATTGAGGTCCTCCCCGCACTTAGCTCCTACGACGAAGCAATCCGCTACCAAGTTGAACTAGATGTAAAGTATGAGGGATATGTTAAACGACAGGCGCGCCAGATTGAGAGATTTCGCAAGATGGAGAAAATTACAATTCCCGGAGATTTTAATTGGGATGGAGTCCTAGGGCTCTCTACAGAGTCACGGGAAAAGTTCAAGAGTGTCCGTCCAGTGTCAGTAGGGCAAGCCAGCCGTATTTCGGGGGTACGCAGTAGTGATTTAGCGATTTTGATGGTAGCCCTTAACCGGAAGGAAAACCGAAGATGAATAGTGATTTTGAACTCTTCTTACAGGGGGTAGAAGCGCTAAATATTGCGTTGAGCGACCATCAAAAGGGGCAGTTTAAAGCTTATATGGGTGAAGTGGCGCTCTTTAATAAGCGGCTAAAACTGGTGGCGGCTGAGGGGCGCGACTTTGTCATTAAGCATCTTTTGGATGCCCTTACCCCATTAGAGTTCTTTAAAGCAATAACTAGCGAGAAAGGGAAGGCGTTAAAATTCTGTGACGCCGGCTCCGGTGCCGGCCTCCCAGGTATCCCTTTGGCGATCGTGCTGGATGAGTTACACTTTAGCTTAATTGAGCGCTCGGGGAGGAGGGCCGGTTTCCTGCGGAATGCCGTGACAATGACCCAGCTTACCCCGCGTGTTGAAGTCTTAGAACAAGATATTGCGGAGGTACAGGAGGGGTTTGATTGTATTACCTTCCGTGCTTTTTTACCCCTTAAGAGGGTTATTGAACCCCTTGGTAAGATTCTCAACAAAGGGGGCGTCATAGGGGCCTACAAGGGGCGCATGGCAACTTTAGAGGCCGAAATAAATGCCTTAGGGCAAGGATGGGAGAGTCAAATTTATCCTTTGAGTGTCCCGTTTCTCACCGATGAGCGCTCTTTTTGCCTTCTCAAGCGGAGAGGAGAGTAACTCTGATTGCCGCGTTAGCCTTAGGATAAACCCAGGAAGTCAGTAAATTTCTGCCGGTTTTCATTCCGGCTTTCGTCTTAACTGCCTTAATTTAGTCACAACCAAATGGGTGGAAAAAGGTGAAATTTTAAGTTATCCTTGGTGGCAGGCCGTGGCTATAGGGGCTGCCCAAGGGGAACCTTGGCCTCTGTTACTCGGGGGTTTTACAGCCTTTCTTGTTAACTCTATAGGGGGTAGATGTTGAAAGCAAAACGATTCGCATTATTGGTCGCTCTTTTGTGGCTTTTTTTAGCAATTCTAGCAGCTCTGCCACTCATTTTACCGGCTAACTACCTAAGGTTGGTCCCTTTTAATCAGGAGTTACAGGGAGGGCTTAACTGGATTGTCGAGAATACCATTTCTCCTCTAATTAGCTCTAAAGTCGCCCCTTATATCGTCCCGGCACTTTTTTTAGGGTGGTCGCTACTCTTTCTGTTTACCCAAAAACGTCCTTTCTCATGGTGGATTGCCCCCTATAGTGCCCTTTTTATCTACACCTTCTTTATCTTTTCACAAATAATTTTGCGTGTTGAGAGTCCGGCTTTTTTAATGACGCGACTCCTTAGAGAGCCCTTGATAGGTTTAATTTTGGTCGCCCTAGCCTTGCTACTGGAACTGACCCTATTTATCTTATTCTCCATAGTCGGGCAAAAGCTCAACAGGCGCTACCGTGAAAGACTTGCGCGCAAAGCAAAGGAAAACAGGAGAGTTCAGCGCCCCCCAGTGGCTGAAATTAGGGATTCCTCTCCTGCATTTACTTTTCCCGAAGTGCGAACGCTCCCTCCTTTGAAGACAATCGAAATTTCTGAGCGACACCTCTATCGAGGGAGTGTCAAAGTTGAAGAGGACGACACTATTTTAGAGAGTGAAGAGGAACCTTTAGAGCGTTACCCCTCTCTGAGGCGTCAATTGGAACAAGACAGGCAAGCCGAATCGATTGTCATTCCCACCAAGATACCTAAAAGAGTCGAGACGCCTCCACCGGCGCCGGTAGAAGAGGTTTATGTCCCCCAACAGATCGATATGGAGGTCGATATGGAGGTTTTAAGTGGCGTAGGGGGATTGGTCTCTTCAGAGAAGGGCGTTGATGCCCTCTTAACCCGTCAGAAAATCCGTTACAATTATCCCAGTGAGGAGTTGTTAGACACCTATCCTGAACTAGTGACGGCTGTCGATGAGGCCACAAGGGAAGCGGGCGAGAATCTCATTAATACTTTGAAGCAGTTCAAAATAGAGGCCGAGCTGATAAATATTGTTAAAGGACCTACTGTGACGATGTTTGAGGTTTCGCCTGCCCCCGGAGTCAGGGTTAGCTCCATCATCAGTCTCTCTGACAATATTGCCCTACAGTTAGCCGCTCAGCAGGTTAGGATAGTAGCCCCTATCCCCGGCAAGCAAGCAGTGGGGATTGAAGTGCCCAATCGTCGCCGCAGTATAATTGGCTTTAAAGACCTGCTACCCTCTATTGATGAGCGAGAGTACCAAGTGCCCATGGTTTTGGGGCGCAAGATTACCGGGGAGCCGGTTGTCATTGAAATTACCCAAACACCCCACCTTTTAATAGCAGGGGCGACTGGGTCGGGTAAGTCAGTTTGTGTTAACTCTTTTATTAGTTCCATCCTCTTTAGGCGTTCACCAAAAGAGGTACGCTTGATCTTGGTTGACCCTAAAATTGTTGAGCTACGGGTCTACAATGGTATTCCCCACCTCTTGACCCCAGTAATTACCGAACCCAAAAAGACCATTAAAGCTTTGGAGTACTGCCTCTACGAGATGGAGAGGCGGTACAAGTTGCTCAATGCTTTGGCGGTCAGAAATATTGCGGCTTATAATCGGAAGATAAATGAGCAAAAATTAGCCCATGAACGCCTGCCCTTTATCGTGGTAATTATCGATGAGTTTGCCGATTTGATGAACACTGTCGGTAAAGAGCTGGAGACTATGCTGGCCCGTTTGGCAGCCATGGCTCGCGCCGTGGGGATTCACTTGGTGTTGGCAACTCAGCGCCCTTCGGCCAATGTTATTACGGGAATTATTAAATCAAATATCCCCACACGGATTGCCTTTATGGTGGCTAGCCAGATTGATAGCCGTATCATAATTGACGAGACAGGCGCTGAAAAACTCTTAGGTCGTGGCGACATGCTTTTTGCACCCGGGTGGGACCCCAATTCAATCAGAATCCAAGGAGCTTTTTTAAGTGACGAAGAGGTGGAGCGTATAGTTGCCTATGCCAAAACCCAAGGAGAACCTGACTACCTTGATGAGTCGTTCTTTGAAGAGGAAGAGGTTGAACAGAGTAGTGACGATGGCGCTTACGATGAAAACAGTGATGAGGCCCTTTTTGAGAAAGCCTTGAAGATCGTTGTAGAGCGGCAAGGGGCTTCGGCCAGTTACTTGCAAAGACGCCTTAAAATTGGCTATAACAGGGCAGCACGTTTAGTTGAACAAATGGAAGAGGAGGGGTATGTTGGGCCTCCTCAAGGCAGTAAGCCACGCGAACTGTTAAAGTTCCCCTAAAAGTGTTGCGGGAGTCTTTGTGGAAAATCTGGGAAAACACGCTATTCTTAATGGAGAATTAATTAAAGCTACCGATGCCCTCTTGCCCGTGGGTGAGAAGGCCTTCCTTTATGGTTTTGGAGTCTACGAGTCGCTAAAGGTTCTAAAATCAACGGTTATCTATTTGGATGAACACATTGAGCGCCTCTTCTTCTCAGCCTCGGGGATAGAGTTGCGCCACCCTTTTAAAGGGGAACAAATAAGACAGTGGCTCCAAATGTTAATTGAGCATGACCGGATGGAAGAGGCTACTGTTAGGATACTTCTGATGGGGGGTATTGAGCCCCGCCTCTTTATAACGGCAGAACCCCTTTTAACCTACCCCGATAGCTTCTACAAAGAGGGGGTCAAAGGTGCCGTTTACCATGGCGAGCGCTTCCTCCCCCGTTATAAAACATGCTCGCTTCTCTTAAACTACATGGCTCTCCGTCAGGCGAGCTCTATGGGGGCCTTTGAAGCCCTGCTGGTTAACCCCAAAGGTTTAATACTAGAGGGGACACGGACTAATATCTTTGCCTGTAGGGAAGCTGCAATCTACACAGCCCCTAAAACTGTTGTCTTAGAAGGGGTTACCAGGCACAAAATAATTGAGGGCATTCGGGAGCTTGGCCTCGATTTAATCTACGAAGCTCCCCGCTTAGATCTCCTTTTAACAGGGCATTACAGTGAGTTGTTTATCTCTTCCACGAGCATGGGAGCCATGCCCATAGCACAGGTCGGCGATTATAGATTTAATGCCCCTTTCACCCTTACCAATTCTCTGCACACCCTTATAACTGAACGGGAAAGGGCTACTCTACCCTAAGAGGTTTAAAACAGTTATAATCGTCGTATGAAATTTGAAGAATTAGCACTACATGCAGATGTTATGAAGGGGATAGCGGTTGCCGGCTTTAGTGACTGCACCCCTGTACAAGAGCGAGTCCTGCCAAAGGCCTTAGAAGGCAGAGATATTATGGCACAGAGTAAAACCGGCTCAGGTAAAACCGCCGTTTTTTTAATTACTTTTTTACAGAAATTTATGCTGGCAAAAGAAAAGATTAAGACCTTAGATGGAGAGAAAGCATTTAAGGTGAAATTACCGGTAGCTCTCATCATTGCCCCCACACGCGAGTTAGCGGTCCAAATTGAAGGTGATGGAAAGATATTGGCCGCCGGTATTCCCGATTTGCGAATTGGGTGCTTTTACGGTGGGGTAGGCTACGCTAAACAGGACCGCCTGATAGAAGAGGGGTTAGACTTAATTATTGGGACTCCGGGACGCCTGCTCGATTACCAGAGAATGGGTAAACTCGATTT
>JBAYSE010000066.1:0-9413 GCA_041676265.1 Sphaerochaetaceae bacterium | reverse complement strand
TAGTAGACCGGAGAAGGCCTACCTGTATAAGTTTGCTGTAACATAGTCAGCTCTTCAATAAAAGTGGGGTCATCTTTAACTTTTAGATAAGCCTCAGAAATCTCATTCATCACCACTTCAAGTGGCTCAGGAATATAAGCACCCCCGTAGGGGCCAAAAAACCCTTTCTCATCGGGTTGTAGAGTGTTAAGCGCTACTTGTGTCTTTGCCATAATCTGTCTCCTCTAGAATCTTTCTGAATTGCGAACCCTCTTGCTTGAGGATTTTTGAACCACGGGTAATCTTACAGAGGCTAATTCCCAGTTCACTGGCAATATCCCTCTGGGTTTTACCCCGCTGTAACTCTTTCATAAGACGCCAACGGAGGGCAAAGTCATACTTCTCTCTTTGTGTAAAGAGCTCTTCAAAAAGCTTTTGCATGGCTTCTTGGTCTTTGGTCTGTGAAAAGATTTTAACTAATTCGGCTAAATCATTCATAATTACTCCGGTACTTGCTGACGTTACTATACATAGAAACAAAAGTCAATAACTCTTGAGTTAATTTGATTCCTCGTCATAATAGATAAAAAAGGGGGAGCGGATGACAGAGAAAAAAGAGTTGAGCCCGGAGGTCCAAAAAATTGTAGTGGGGATGCAGATTAACGAGTTAACAGAGAGTGTCATCTACCACAAAATCGCCAAACGGGTAAAGGATGAACACAACCGCACTATCTTAGAGAGGATTGGGGACGAGGAGTTGCGGCATGCCAAAATTTGGGCTGACTACACAAAGGTAGAGGTCAAACCAAAGCGTTTTAAAATTTGGTGGTATACCCTTTTGAGTAGAATCTTTGGTTTTACTTTTGCCCTTAAACTAATGGAACGGGGAGAGGGAGAGGCCAGTGTAACCTACCGGTCAATTACCCATGAGATACCTCAGGCTGAGGAGATTGCCCACGATGAAGATCGCCATGAAGAGCAACTCTTAGCCCTCCTTGATGAGGAGCGGCTGCGTTATGTGGGGTCTATGGTACTGGGGTTGAGTGATGCACTAGTCGAGTTATCGGGGACCTTAGCCGGTCTCACTTTTGCCATGCAAAATACCCGCTTGATAGCCCTCTCAGGTTTAATTACCGGTATTTCAGCCACCCTTTCGATGGCTAGCAGTGAATACCTCTCATCACGCTCAGAGGGAAGCAGTGAGACTGCCCTAAAAAGTGGGCTTTATACAGGGGCTATTTACCTTTTGACCGTTGCCTTCTTGGTCCTCCCCTACCTCCTTTTACCAAAAGATGGTTACATGACAGCTTTAGTGGTTATGCTAGGGGTGGTTATTTTAATAATTCTGGCTTTCACCTATTATGTCTCCGTAGCCAAGGATGTCCCCTTCTTTAAGCGTTTTGCAGAGATGGCAGCCATAAGTCTCGGAGTGACAATCCTCTCCTTCTTTATTGGAATAGCTGTGAAAAAGACTTTAGGAATAGAGATCTAGGAGCTCAAGATGCAACACGAAGTAACTAAAACACAGAATTTACTAACGACTGCCGGTAAAATCGCAGAAGAAGGGTGGGCCCGCCGTCCCCTTTGGCGTTACAACCGGAAAGAGATCAAAGCACCTGCTTGGAGGATTAAAGAGTGGGATTATTACTCAGTAATGAGCCATGACCATAAGTTCAGCCTTTGCGTGACCTTCAGCGATTTAGGGTATGCCGGCCTTTTTGCCCTTGCTTTTATCGACCTAGAAAACAAGGCAGTAGCCCAAGTAGATGCCATAAAACTCCTGCCAATGGGGAAGTTGGGGCTAAAACCCCATTCAGGCGATTATTCGGTGGCTTGGGCCAACTCCCAGTTCAGGATTGCCCTATCGCGCCAGGGGCCAAAGCGGAGGATTTTAGTAGGTGCTCCCTCTTTAAAACTACCCGACGGGAGGGTAGGTCTGGATGCCGACTTAACCCTTGTGCAACCCAAAAGCTTGGAGAGCCTCAACATCGCCACTAGTTGGGCCTCTAAAAGACGGGCTTTCTACTTAAATGAGAAGATTAACTGTATGCCCACCTCGGGACGGCTTAGATTGCAAGACGACCTTATAATGCTCGAGGAGAGTGAATCTTTCAGTGTCCTCGACTGGGGCAGAGGGGTGTGGACCTACTCCAACCGCTGGTTTTGGGCTTCGGCTTCAGGTCTCTTAGAGGAGCGCATCTTTGGCTTTAACCTGGGGTATGGCTTTAGTGACCGCACACCAGCCAGCGAAAATGCGATTATCTACGACAATAAAATTTACAAATTAGCGGAGATCTCATTTGAAATCCCCGCCTCCTACCTTGATCAGTGGAAAATTACCAGTAGCGATGGGCGCTTCGAAATGACTTTTGATCCTGTGGTTGACAGGCAAACTAAAACTAACCTCTTAGTAGTCAAATCAAACCAACACCAAGTCTTTGGTTATTTTAACGGCTATACGACTTTAGATGACGGCACTAAGTTGCTAATCAACAATTTTCCAGGATTTGCGGAAGATGTGTACAACCGCTTTTAGGGGGTCCGTTCAACCTCTAATCTAACATCTTTACTACGAGCCAACTCAAGCATCCGTTTTATCCGGTTCTCGATGGCCCCGGCAGAACATTTGAATTGGGCTGTCAACTTTTTCATAGGGGGGTCCCTTTGCACCACTCAAATAAGAGCTCCATCTCGTCGATATCGCGCCTTCTAAGGTGCCAATCGCGGGTGAAATAGGTTTCACTAAAGGTTCGCCCGCAGGCACTGCAGCGGTAGCGCTTGTATTGGGTGATGGGTTCCTTACTGCTTGTGTAATAACCGTGTGGCTGGTACCACCTTTTTTTCGCAGCGTTTTCAGGGTCATGAAAGTAACACTCTTCGTTTGGGCAACACTTAGTAGTGCGTGTATTTGACATATCTCAGCCTCCTATTACAACAAGTCCAAGGGGGGTAAAATCACTTCAATATTTGTTGTATTTTACTAATTACACTTGGCGTTCCGCCCTGTTGTTAATAGTTTTTGCTCGTAGTACAATGCATTTCAGGATAATGCTAATTTATTAGAGGTCGTCTATGGCAAAACTTGTAGTGGGGCAATTCAGCGAATCGTTCCCTCCCCTAATGGATGGTGTTGGCCTAGTTGTAAAAAATTATACAGAGTTATTACTTGAAAAAGGACACGAAGTTTACGCTGTAGTTTCGGGAGATAGAGTAGCAAAGGGGTATAAATTTGATGAAGCAGCCGCTATAAACTACACCATCCGAGCCGACATGTACCCTGTCCCCGGGGTTAAACCGTATGGCATTGTTATCAAAAACAAAAACTTAAGGAGCCAAATCAATCAGATCAATTTTGACATTATCCACTCCCATAACCCTTTTGTTTTAGGCCGTTATGCCGAGAAGGTTGCTAAAAAAGCGAATGTACCTTTAGTGGCGACTTTCCACTCCCTCTACAGAGACGATTTTTACAAAGTCGTCCACTCTGAAAATATCTCCGATATCCTCCTAAAATCGATTATGGGGCACTTTGAAAAGGCCGATGAGGTGTGGACCCCCTCCCTGTGGAGTAAAAACAAGTTATATGAATATGGTTTTGAAGGTGAGGTGCAGATAATCCCTAACGGTTGTGATTTCCTAATTCCCGATGAAGAGGAATACCGGCAGTATCAAGCTAGGGGGAGAGAAGTGGCCGGTGTTAGCCAAGAGAGGCCTCTACTGCTCTATGTGGGACAAATCAATGAGAAGAAAAACCTAAATTTAATTCTAAAGGCCCTACTGGCGGTCTCTCAAAAAGGTTTGGACTTTAAGATGGTATTTGTAGGAGATGGGGCTGACATGCCCAAGTTTAAGACTTTTGTGAGAGCTAACAACCTTGACAAAAAGATCTCTTTTTTAGGGAGAATTTCAGACAGGGAGACCATCAAATCGCTGATGGCTGCAGCTTCCCTTTTCCCCTTCCCCTCCCAGTACGATGTGGCTCCCCTTGTCATGCGGGAAGCAGCGGCCTTTCGACTCCCCCTCTTGAGTACGAAAGGGTCAACAACCGCTTTTTCTACACAGCATGAATACAATGGCTTTATTGTAGATAACGATCTAGCCCACTACACAAGTGAACTGGTTAGATTAATAGGCAATCGAAACCATTGCGACGAAGTGGGCATCACAGCGCAGAAGACCCTCTATCTCCATTGGAAAGATGTAATTGATGCGGTAATTCAAAGATACGAAGAGTTAATTGCTAAAAAGCAACTCTATAAGTAACTTTGCTCTTAGACTTATTGCTTTCCAAAAGGTAACTATATCAGTATACTCAAGACATGAGAAGGCTTTTAGTTATCCTATTATTGGTGCTTTTGTTTATCGGAAACCTTGGGGCAGCTTGGTATTCTATTCAATACAGTGCAAATAACCTATGGCTTAACAACGATACCACCCAAATCTTTTGGACCGGGAATGAACCGACTGGTTGGATGACTGGATATGTTGGCATCAATTACCAAGATGGAAATCCTCCGGGAGGTTTAGCATCCCCACCCAATCCCAGGAATCTCACCATGGTTATCTCGAGTGAACCCCATTTGAGCGAATTGAGGGTTACCAAACTGGGCGACCCCACGAAATACTTTAGAGCCTTTCTTACAAATCCCATACTGAACGACGGCCAGACTATCACCAATGCCAATAACTACGAAATTCCAATTAATCTCGGGGGTTGGTTTCTGGGTGGTAACTTCGCTTTTGGGGTAAAGTCCAACGCACCGCTCTTCAGTAGCGATGAGGGTTTTGATGGTATCTACAGAACCTATGTTAGAATTCGCCTCTACCCCACAAGTAAGCTCTATGACAAAGACTATCTCCTTCTCGATGAGGTTATACCCTATAGCCTCTTTTATGCTTATACAACGGGAGCGGAAGTTGCCTCGCTGGGCGTTGTCCCCTACGTCTCAGAAGTTGACATCCCCTACATGCAGACGCCGGGCAGGGAGTTGACCGTTGGTTCTGTGGAAATTGTATCAAACTGGGGGGAAGGCTCCCCCGGCAGGTATTCAGTAAAGATTTCTCCGGGAGAAGGCTCAACCTTTGCCTTTAAACGCAGCGTCAGTGGCGAAAGCATTCCCTACAAGGTAAAGATTAAGGGGACAGGAGTTCCTGCTTCAACCTCCGCCATTACTAGAAGTGTTACCACTAAAAATAGCCAAGGCCACTGGTACGACTATTTTGAGTTAGATATCTCGGGTTTCACCCCTAGCGTGAATTACAGGGCGGGGCACTACGAGAGTATTATCCGCGTTGAGTTATTCTCTAATTAAAATCGTCCATAAATCTCATAACCACACGCATGGCACTTGTTCCCATTAAACTTAACCGCCGTGCGTTTACGCGCGATGAGAGGCGCTCCACAGGAGGGACATTTTGTGTCACCCCACCCTGTTAGGTTGCTGTTGCCGGCATAAATATAGGGAATACCGGCTAAAGAGGCCTCTTCTAGCATCCTTTCTAGGTAATGCTCAGATGTTTGATGGTAATCCTCCATAAGATACTGGGGGTAAAACCGGCTCAGATGCCACACCTTAACTCCCCGCTCTTTCAACTGTCTGCCCATCTGCCTAACATCCCGCGCACTATGAATCTCCTCTATTAACAAAGTGGTGACCTCTAAAACTTTCCCCTCGGCCTCAGCAATGGTCTCGATAGAGTCCAAGACCGGCTCTAATTTACCGCCACAATACTCCCTATAAAAATTGTCGTCTCCTTTTAAGTCAATATTAAAAGCGTCTATTAGGGGTAATATGCGGTTTAAAGAGGTTTTTGAGAAACTACCATTGGTTATCATGCAGGTGAAATTGTTGTCTTTCTTAACCTCTGTAGCACACTCTTCGACATAGTCTAACCAAACCACCGGCTCACTGTAGGTAAAACTTAAAATCTTTGAATTACTTTGTTTTAAGGTCTGTGCCAGCTTGTGGGGAAGGATCTTCTCTGATCTCCTTTCAGGTCTCTCACCTTGGCTAATGTGGTAGTTCTGACAAAATTTGCAGCGGTAATTACACCCAAAAAGGGCAACGGAGAGGGTCTTCGAGCCCGGAAAGAAGTGGTAAAGGGGTTTCTTTTCAATCGCCTCGAGGGCGGAGGCGACCACCTCAGCCCAACCGTGACTCACTAATTTACCCCCTTGGTTACTCCGTATGCCACAAACACCCCGTTGCCCCTCTTTGAGGGTACACATGTGGTAACAGAAATCACACTGAAGTTTAGTGTTCACAGATTCTCCTTCAGAATTTCAGCCTGAAAAACTTCAAAAGTGACCCCTTCTTTTTTCCAAGCATCACCGGCCAAGCCCGCCTTTTGCGCTAGTTGAGTCAACATTGTTGGTAAACTCCACCCCTGTTCTGTGGCGACTTGTGGCAGAAAAAGAGCTCGCCTTCTACCTTGAGAGAGAATTACTCCGTCACGACCCACGACAATCTCCGCATAGCTCTGCACGACTTGGGGTTCGGTTAAAACAGAGATTTCAATAGTAATGTCTTCAAGTTCATCAGCTGTTAGAGGGGAGAAACGAGGGTCGCGAAAGGCGCTCTCTTTAGCGAGGCGGTAGACTGTTTGATAAAGGGGGCTATCGCCGACGATGTTACCTATACACCCCCTTAACTGGCCGGTTTTCACCCTATTCAAGGTGACAAAGGCCCCCTCTTTACGCATCACCTCAGGTGGACTTGCCTCACGTAAAATTTCCAGTGTTTTAGACTTTGTTTGCTTCAGATCTTCTTCAATTGATTCTCTGGCCAAGGTTAGAAGAATTCTTTTATCCATCGCTATCTCCATAGGATTGTACTGTAGGCGACAAAGTCGTTGCTCTTCTCATTGGCTACATCCAGGGAGGTGTAGTAGTCGGCTACCCATCCCTGTGAAGCGACAGATTTAGCTAAAGCACTAACAACCGCTCCTCCGGCCAAACCACAAATAGTATCCCTTGCGGTGCGTTGTTTTAGAAATAACGGCCCTAATTCTCCCCGTGCTAAAAATGTGGCTACTTTTAGGTCTTCAGCTTTCACTCGCGCGACCACCTCATTATTCGCCGTAACCCCGTAGGGGACGAAATTAAAGCGCGGACCGTAGTGGGTAAAGTCCGAAGAGGCTATAACCAAGACCTCTCCGGAGTCAACCTCCCCCTCCCCCAGTAAGTCGAGTATTTGAGTCGCTAAAGTGGTTGCCTTACCCATCTCACTGACATGCGAGATTAAAGCCGTCGCCACCTCAATCGGGGAATTTTGCTTCTCTTGAAGGTAAGCTAAAAAGGGTAAGACCATTTCAACGGCGTGCTCTCGTTGAATTGCACTGTTAAAATTGGTGTTTTTAGCGGGCACTTTCAAACCGCTTAAGCGCCCTAAGGGGGTATCGAAACCCTCAAAAACGCCCCACGAAAGGGAGTCTGCACTGAGGTGGAGTGAATGCGATGGAGCTAAAATTAGCGCTTTTCTAATCTTCTGTGGAGCGTGGATTACTAAGGGTGCGATCCCCCGTCCACTATAAAAAAGGCCGGCATGCGGTAGTAGGGCAAACCTAATAGCTCCTCTACTTCTCTCCATACCACTAACCTTTTGTGCCTCATCAATCGATTCTAAAATAGTAGCCTTGAGACTCTTTGGCTCACCACTGTACCAAGTGCCGGCATACCATGCACTGCGAATAGCCATAACCGCCTCCTCAGATTCTATTATAACTGAGGAGAAGGTAATTATAAAGAGAAGGCTCCACGCGGGAGCCTCCTCATTAAATAGGTAAATTCTAGAAAATTGAGTCTGGTTCGTAGTACTCCATTACGTTCGATTTATCGACCAGTACGGAAGGTATTACCATTGATGTCGGTTTGTTTTGAGTGTGGAAATCATCTGATTTCTTTCCGGTAGCGACATCAACTATATAGCGGATTCCGTCGGCAATCATTGAGGGGTGGTAGGTGGCCGTAGCCCTTACCAAAGGGTCCCCATCGATAATTTTCTTATAGACGACCTTACTTCCTGCTCCACCAAAGGCAATCTTAATATCGCTGCGGCCCGACTCTTTAATAGCCTGCAGAACTCCGGTCAACACATCATCGTCCTGACAGTAGACCACATCAATTTTGGAGTACTGCTGTAGGAAGGTCTCCATCAATTCGAGCCCTTTCTGAGTTGACCAGTCGGCAAATTCATAGCGGTCTTTGCCCAGCAGGTTCACTAAAGAGGGCTCTTTATCCATCTCGGCAAAGAAGGCCGTCATCCTTTCAGTATCAATTTCTACCGGTAAGCCCCCCATTGCAACGTAATTTCTAAGGCCCTCTTTCTTCATCTGTTCTCTAATCCATTGCCCGGAGAGGCGTCCCAGTGCCGTGTTGTCACCGGCTAAGTTAACATAACCGAATGAAGTGTCGGTTAACCCGCGGTCCACGACAATTACCTTGGTCCCTTTGGAGTGGACCTCTTTCACAATTGGTGTGAGAGGCGCCGATTCGTGTGGCAAAATAACCAAATAATCCATCCCCCAAACCATCATATCTTCAATATTTCTCACTTGCGATGAGGGGTTATCGGCAGTTACAACTCTAAAGTTAAATTTACCGGGCATCTCAGCCTCTATCTCTTTAACAGTTTTCTCTGCCCACCAGACGATACCTCCAGTCCATCCGTGGTCAGCACTTGGAATCGAAATTCCGATTTTAGTAGTAGCTGCTTCTCTTCCCCCTTGAGCAAAGAGAGGCACTACCATAGCCACCACTAAAAGTGCTACAAATAGTACTTTCTTCATACTAACCTCCTGTTAGTTTTTGTTATTGTATTGCAGCAAAACAGCTACAATAATCACTAATCCACGGGCAGCTTGTTGCAAGTACGATGAGACACCTCCTAGAACTAGCATATTGTTGATCATGCCCAGCATTATGGCTCCTAAGACCGTTCCAACAATCGAGCCTTTCCCGCCTGACATGCTGGTGCCTCCGATAACGGCTGCCGCTATGGCGTCCAATTCGTAACCAGAACAATCGCTAGGATTGATACAATTTAGGCGACTCGACCACAGGAGCGCAGAGAGCCCTGCGGTGAGTCCCGTAATTACGTAAGGGAGCAACTTAACCCATTGCACCTTAATTGCTGAGTAGCGGGCAACTTGTTCATTAGCCCCCACTGCACAGGCATAGCGCCCAAACTGGGTATTGTTCAAAACTATGTGGAGAATAACAGCCACTATTATGAAGAACCAAGCAGGTACCGGTATTCCCAAATAAACCGCTGAACCGATGTAGGCGTAGTGGATATTCTCTGAGACAACGTTGCCGGCCCCCGAGAAGTATTGAATAAGGGAGCGGAAGATACTCATCGTTCCTAAGGTGGCAATGAAGGGGGCTATCCTCCCTTTGGTTACCAATAGCCCGTTAAATAGCCCACAAATACCCC
>JBAYSE010000065.1:0-9502 GCA_041676265.1 Sphaerochaetaceae bacterium | reverse complement strand
CTAAAACACGTCCCCGCTTGCCACTTAAATCACTCAAGATGTCTCCGAGGTACTGGTCCTCCACATAGACCGCCAGTTTCATGAAAGGTTCCAGTAAAAGGGTGCCGGCTTTCTCTAACGCCAGTTTCATTGCCCCTTTGGCGGCTAGCCTAAAGGCCATCTCCGAAGAGTCGACCGAGTGTTCCTTTCCGTCGACAATTGTAATGCCAATATCGACTAAAGGGTAACCTGCTAAGAAACCTTCACTCATCGCATCTTGGAGCCCTTTTTCAATCCCCGGCATATAACCTTTGGAGACGTTACCACCTCGGATGGCATTGGTGAAAGAGTAGAATTCTCCCCTCTCAAGAGGTTCAATCTCGATATTAACTCTTCCATATTGTCCGTGACCACCCGACTGTTTTTTATGGGTGTACTCGACAACTCCCGACTTCTTGGTAATAGTCTCGCGGTAGGCAATTTTCGGCAGTTCAGTGTTAATCGACACCTTCTGTTTTTCTCTAATCTTGTCAAGAATCATATTGAGGTGCAACTCACCCATGCCACTAATGGTCGATTGCTTAGTCTCCTCGTTGTAAGCCCGCCGGACAGTAAGGTCTTCTTCAATCACCTTTGAGAGGGCCTCGTTCATCTTATCTTCCGACTTTTTATCCCCTGCCTGGATTGCCAGAGAGTAGATAGGAGAGGGGAGGCTTAAGGGGGCGAAGGTGAAATCGCCACCGTTAGCGAGAAGTGAAGCATTGGTGTAAGCATTATTAGCTTTGGTGATTACACCCACATCGCCCGCTTCTAAGGCATCCACTTCTTCCAGTTTTTTACCAATCATTCTAAAGACTTTCCCAGGACGCTCTTTTTTACCCATCTCAGGGTTGACTAACTCTGTTTCGCCACTAATAGAACCTTGAACCACTTTTATAAAAGAGAGTTTTCCCGAAAATTGGTCAATCGTTGTTTTAAAGACAAAAGCAGCGGGAGGTGCAGAGCTGTCAATCGGCAGGGTAGCGGCTTCTGTGCCTCTCAGTATTGGCACGCTACTACCTAAAGGGGCCGGAAAATCGTCTTTAATAAAGTTTAAAAGGGGCGTAATACCACTGGTGTGTTGTGCACTGCCGGCAAAAACGGGTACCAAACGGTTCTCTTTAAGACCATCGTGGAGTCCTTTGCGGATATCGTCACTTTCTAGGGTCCCCTCTTCAAGGTACTTCTCGATAAGTTCATCAGCTCCCTCGGCAGCCGCTTCAATGAGGAGCATATTGTACTCTTCGACTAACTCTTGGTATTCGGCGGGGATCTCCCCAACTTTTTCAACACCATTTGAGTCAAAGAAATAGGCAGTTTTATCTATCAGGTTAATAACACCTTTAAAATTCTCGCCAAACCCCATGGGAATCGTCACAGGGACGTAAGTTGCGGGTAGTTGTTCACCGAGATGGGAAAAAGCACTAAAGAAATCACCCCGTTCCCGGTCAACTTTATTAATAAAGACAGCGCGAGGTTTAGCGAGGTCGTTCAACTTCTTCCACAGTTTAATGGTCTCTATTTGGGCCCCGTCCCTAGCATCGACAATCACTAAAGCCGCTTCAGAAGCACTCAATGCGCTGATGACTTCGCCAATAAAGTCTGCGGTTCCCGGGGTGTCGAAGAAGGTGAGGTTTTGGGCATCGAAGGCCACCTGCACCAGAGAGGTATGAATTGAAATTTGCTTAGAAATTTCCTCTTCTGTGTAATCACTGGTAGTCTTACCCGACTCAATAGTTTCTGGGCGGGCGACTAGCCCGCGTTGAAACAAGATATGTTCAAGTAGGGTTGTTTTCCCGGTTCCGTTATGCCCAATAATGGCAATATTTCTTAAATCAGTAGTCGATACGCTCATAACACCTCCTGCAGAGAGAATCTAGTAATTATCAGAAGACATGTTAAAGAGATACTCTCTTTATGTCAAACCTCTGTCCATTTAGTTCTTGTTTTTCTGGGCAAAATGGGAGAATTCCATTGTAAATGTGCCCCTCCCTTGAGTTGATGAGCGTAAATCGGTGGAATATCCGAAGAGTTGCGCTAACGGAGCCTTGGCTAAGATATGCTCTGCAGTTGCCCGACTCTCAATACTATTGACGATTCCCCCCCTAGCCGTCAAGCCACCAATTACTTCACCGACGTACTGGTTAGGGACAATTATGTCAATTTTCATAATAGGCTCTAGGAGGATGGGATTAGCTTCGCGACAGGCGTTTTCAAAGCAGAGTGTGGAGGCCGCTTCAAAGGCAAATGGGGTACTGAAGAGCTCACTGTATTTGACAGCATCTAAAGTGGCTTCGATGTCAATCGCTTCGTAGCCATACTTAATTCCCGAGCGGCGGGAGTTATCGATTCCCCGTTCTATGGCTTCCATTAGTTCACCGGGGAGCTCTTTGGCTGAGATTTTCGAAATAAATTTAACGCCGCTACCGGTAGGTAAAGGTCTCACCGTCAAAGTAACCCCCGCTGTATTCTCTTTACCGGCTAAGATTTTAGAGAATTGCTCAGTGTGGCTAACTTCGGTCAAAATAGATTCCCGATAGGTGACTTGGGGGTTACCCACGCGAGCCTCTACTTTCATCTCCTTAATAAGGCGGGTTTTTAACACATCGAGGTGGAGCTCCCCCATCCCCGAGATGATTAGCTGGCCGGTATCGACGTTCTCTCGCCAAGAGAAGGTGGGGTCCTCTTGCATCAAAATCTTTAAGGCAGCTTTTAGTTTATCTTGTTCACTAAGCGATTTTGGTTCGATGGCGACCGAAATAACCGGCTCGGGGAAGTGCATCTCTTCCAATAGGATTTGCACCCCTTCGCTACCAATGGTATCTCCGGTTTGAGCCACTTTAAAGCCAACTACGACGCCAATGTCGCCACTGGAGAGGTGATCAATCGGTTCTGTCCGGTTGGCATGCATCCTAAAGAGGCGGTTAACCCTCTCCCGTTTTTTCTTGTTGATGTTAAAAATAGCACTTCCCTTCTTAATAGCACCCGAATAGACCCGAATAAAACTAAGTGGCCCGGCTTCACGGTCGTGGGTGATTTTAAAAATTAGAGCCAAAGGGGGGCCGTTAGGGTCGTGTTTAACATCGACCTCTTGGGAGTTTTTAACCGAAATTCCCTTCATGGGGGGAATCTCCAGAGGGGAGGGGAGGTATCTGACAATCCCATCTAAGAGGGGTTGTACCCCTATGTTTTTGAGAGCGGCACCGACAAAGAGGGGAATTAGTGTCCTCTCAATCGTACACCTGCGGAGAGTTTTAAAGATTAGGGAGTGGGGAATCTTTTCCCCTGAAAAATAGAGCTCGGTAATTTCATCGCTGTAAATGGCCAAAGCATCGATAATATTCTCGTACCACTTCTCTCTGAGCGCTTGCATCGACTCCGGTACCCTCTGACGCTGCATACTACTGCCCCAGTCGGTCTCCTCAAAGGTGATCATCTCATTGGCAATAAGGTCTACAATACCTGTAAAGGCCGACTCTGCTCCCACAGGGAGGAAGAGGGGGAGGGTTTTAATTTTGAATTTAGCCTCCAAATCTGCGATAACTTGGTAGAAATCGGCTCCCATGCGGTCCATTTTGTTAACAAAGATTATACGGGGAACTTTGTAGGTATCGGCTTGCCGCCAAACAGTCTCGGTTTGGGGCTCGACGCCACTAACTCCGCAGATGACAGCCACAGCTCCATCTAGGACCCGTAGTGAGCGTTCAACTTCAGCCGTGAAATCGACGTGTCCCGGGGTGTCGATAATGTTAATCATATGGTTGTCCCAAAAACAGGTCGTGGCCGCACTGGAGATAGTAATCCCCCGGTCTTGCTCCTGCTCTAAGAAGTCCATGAATGCCTCACCATCGTCAACTTCCCCGATGCGATGATTCTCCCCTGAATAGAAGAGAATACGCTCGGTAGTGGTTGTTTTACCGGCATCAATGTGGGCCATTATTCCAATATTACGTATCAATCCATCATCCATGGTTAACCTCTTGCAGTGTTACGCAGGATAATAGCACAATTTGGAGAGTGCTTAAAGTCGTTTCATTGCTCGCAGTGAGTTTAAAACCGCTAAGAGGGCTACTCCGGTATCGCCAAAGACCGCCATCCACATATTGGCATAGCCTAAAGCTCCCAAAGCCATAATGATGACTTTTACCGCAATTGCAAAAATAATATTTTGGCGCACTATCTTCAGGGTGCGTCGACTGCTACGAATAGCGGTGGGCAAGCTCAGGAGGTTATCTTGCATAATGACCACATCGGAAGCCTCAATAGCCGCATCAGAGCCTAACTGTCCCATCGAGACCCCGATATCGCTGCGGGCCAAGACTGGCGCATCATTTATGCCGTCACCGACAAAAAGAAGGGCAGAGTTGGGCGGTTTTTGGTCCATAAACCGCTCGACATAGTCCACTTTGTCTTGAGGCATTAAACGACTGTAGTACTCGGTAATGGTGGCCTCGCTTGCCGCCTCTTCGACGGAGCGCGCACTGTCGCCACTCAAGAGGGCTATTTGTGGCACTTTTAGGGCCCTAAGTGCTTGAACTGCCGTGGCCGCTTCCGCTTTAAGTTTATCGACAACTCTAATTTGGGCCTCTATGTGTCCATCGACTCTCAAATTGAGATCTCGGCCATCGCCTTTGGAAAGCTCTATAAAATGATCATCAACGAACCCTTCGATCCCTATGCCTGCGCGTTCTTTAACCTTTTCAGCCGGCAAAAGATCTCCCTTGTAAGCGCCCGTGATGGCTAGGCCAATGGGATGGGTAGTGTGACTCTCCAGTGAGGCTGCCAGTCTAAGGAGTTCTTCCTCGTTAAAGGGGGACCCTTGAGTAATACTCATCCCCCGATAGGAGAACTCCCCACGGGTCAAAGTTCCTGTTTTATCGAAGATCACACTCCCTGTAGTGGCTAAAAGTTGGATAAAATTGCTCCCTTTAACGAGAATTCCCATCCGCGCCAGTGCTCCAATGCCGGCAAAGAAGGAGAGGGGCACTGAAATTACCAGTGCACAGGGACATGAGATAACCAAGAAAACAAGTGAACGGTAGAGCCAAGTCGCCCGTGGTAAAGCTGAGAAAAGCGGTGGTACTAGGGCTATCAAAAGGGCCAAAGCCACCACAACCGGAGTATAGTAGCGGGCAAAACTGGTTATGAAGCGCTCCCTCTGGGTCTTACGACTAGCGGAGTCTTCCACCAGTTTCAAAATTTTAGCGACTGTTGACTCTTCATAAGTGCCCGAGGCTTTAACCGTCAATACACCGCTACCGTTAATTGAGCCACTTAAAATAGCGTCTCCGGCGGTGACACTCACCGGCAGGGATTCACCGGTGAGGGCTTTTGCATCGAGGTGGGACGAGCCTTGTGTAACCACACCATCAACGGGGACTTTTTCTCCTGCACGGACAATAAAGGTCTCTCCACTACGCAGTTCTTCAACGGGGATTGTAATTTGCTGCCCGTTACGCACTACGGTAGCTGTAACCGCTTTAATATCGATTAAGGCTGCAATCGAAGTCCTTGAACGGTGAACAGCGAGGGTTTGAAAGAACTCCCCAATCTGATAAAAAGCCATGACAGCGACCGCTTCAGCGTGTTGACCAATCAGAAAGGCCCCCACGGTAGCAATCGTCATCAGGAAATTTTCATCAAAGAGTCTCCCTTTAAAGATATTCTTGAGGGCTTTAAAGATAACGTCGTAACCGCTAATAAGGTAGGCGAGGAGGTAGAGGGGAAAAGAGTCTATGCGGCGCGCTATTAGTATTAGGATAATCGTTGTGAGAACCCTTAAAGGGAGCGTGTAGAAAGTCTTCCAAACTCCCATAGACTCTTTAAACAGCCGCATTTTTACATTGGGGTCGACTTTTGCAACAGTACTCTTTAGAAGGGAGTCAAACTGGGGCCCTCCCTGGGCGTCTAGGGAAACCACAAACTTACCACTAACCATGTTTAACTGCGAAGATTTGACCCCCTCAAGACGCGTGGCAGCCTCTTCAATCTTAAGGGCACAAGAGGGGCAATCGACCCCTGTTAGGTTGTATATTCTAGTGTTACGCATTGAGCTCCTCTACATATTCATATATGAACAGATGTTCATATATAATCTAGACTATTTATTGCCTAGTGTCAAGCAGGACTGAGGAGCAAGAATTCGTAGGGCCCCAAAATTAGAGGGTTTTCATCCAAATTCACTTCTCTCCCCTGTATTAGGCATTTAAAGGTGGTGATTTCTAAGAGGTAGTGCAGTGCAAGGTCTACGGTAAAGCGTTTTTGAAATTCACTCATATTGGCTAAAAAGAGAAGCAGTTCGGTACTATAATCCCGCTCCAAAGGGGTCACAACAGTGGCCAAAATGGCGTGGTCACTGGTTTCAATGGTCGTTAGAGTATTGGCGGAACCTAAAAGATACTGTTGTTTACGGACCTCTATCAACCGCTTTATGGCATGGAAGATTTTAGAAGAGGGAAGATTTAAATCGTGGCGCTGATTGGCCAACGCCCAATCAAACTTTCCCCGATGGAGGAAGCGGCTATCGTGGCTTTTAGTAAAATCAAATGTGTAGCTATAGTCATTGAGTTGACCGATCTCATCACCACTGTAGATCACCGGGATGCCGCTAACTACCACACAGATGGCGTGCAAAAGAACGATGCGCTTAACGGCTAATTCTTGTTCCCACTCATTCTGTTCCGCTAGTCCCTTCTCAAGGCCACATAATGAGGCACAGGTGCCGCAGTTACGGGCATCGAGTGTTTCACTGTCAAATTCATAGAGTTGCCCACGACTAAAAGAGCTCTCAAAACTCCCTTCGTAAAATTTTATTAAGAATTGGCGGTGACTAAAGGGATCAAAGCCCATTTGACGGGCAACTGTTTCGTTAAAGCCCCACCCGATATCGTCATGACAGCGCACGTAATTGATCCAACTGGCACCACTGGGAATATCGTGGGGGATTTTCTCTATAAGGGCTCTCAGTGGTCTACTGTCACGGATTGCCAAAGCATTCCAGAGTTCTACCATAAAGGTGAAGTTGTAAAGCAAGTGACACTCAGGGGCTTTTTGACTACCAAAGTAGGGTCCCACAGCGCTGGGAGCCATCACTACTTCCCCTTTAATAATGGTCGCCGGAGCCACAATTTCAAGGGCTAGGCGAAACATGCGCATCAGGGTGTGGACTTGGGGTAAATTACGGCTATTGGTGCCCCACTCTTTCCAGATGTAGGGGATAGCATCAAAACGGAAGATATCGACACCCCGGTTGGCCCATTGGAGTAAATCACGTGTCATGTCGAGAAAAACTTCCGGATTTTTGTAGTTTAAATCCCACTGGAAATGGTTAAAGGTGGTCAGTACCCAACTGTTCATCTCTTGTGAATAGGTAAAGTTGCCGGGTGCAGTTGCCGGGAAAACCTCATTTACATGCTCTTCGTAGGCCTGTACAACACTTTTATCATCGGTGATGAAGTAACGCTCTTGATACGCTTTTTCACCGGCTTTAGCACGCATTGCCCAATCATGCTCATCTGAAGAGTGGTTGAGAACAAAATCGAGACAGACGCTAATATTGCGTTGACGACAAGCTCTGAGAAAAGCATCAAACTCCTCATCACTGCCATAGCGACTATCTATGGAGCGAAAGTCACTTACTGCATAACCTCCATCATTTAAGAGGGTGGGCATTTTGAAAATAGGCATTATGTGGAGATAGGTGACCCCTAATTCTTCTAAATAATCTAAACGGGCCTCCATATTGGCAAAAGAGTCGCTAAAATTGTCAAGATAGAGCATTAAACCAATAAAAGAGGAGTTATGATACCACAAGGGGTTACCCTGGCGCTCCGCATCGAGGGCCAGCATAGATTCACTCCTCGCCGACCACTTAAGGCGTAAAAGTTCACAATACTCTGTAAAGCGTTCACTAGGGTAAAGAGCTGTAAAGAGACCCTCTAGTTCATCTTTATGCCTATTTAGTCGCCCTATAAATTGTTGCTCTACTTTGTTGTCAGCCAACGTCTTCCCCTATTACTTGAGATTAAAAGCCTTGTTAATCGCCTCTATCTCGCGCTCTTTAATATGGACAACCTCCCCAATGGATTGACAGATATAGAGGCTGGCGGCGGTGGCTTCAGCCACCTCTAGGCGGTCAAAGGCCTGTAATAGGCTCTCTCCGGTGGTGATGATACTGTCGTTGGAGACCAAAAGGGTCGGACTCTGTTCGCTTAAAGCCTCGGCAATTGCCCCATAATCGGTATAGAGTAACTCATAGGGGACCTTTTTCACCTCCCGTAAGAGGATATAACTCTCAGGGATAGTGCGAGGGTCAAAGACAGCATCGGTAATGGCAAATGCCATTAGGTGAATAGGGTGAGCCACTAAGATGGCCCTAATATGGGGATGTCTGTCGTAGATGGTGGCATGCAATTTTATCGCTCTTGAAGGGATCTTTCCCCGCTCTTTCATCCCATCTTTTACTCTGACAATATCTTCAACTTGAACATAGGCACGGTCCTTGTTAAAGGGGGTTATTAAGATGGAGCCATCCGCCAGTTTAACGGAGTAGGTCCCGTTGGTGGCATTAAAGAGGCCCAGCTTGTAAGAGCGCTGGATAAGGGTCACCATATCGCGCCGTTCTGCCAGTTCTTCGGTGGTCCTCCTTTTAAACTCGATATCATCCATCAAGAGGTGGTGTTGGGTATCTGAGAGGGCCAGTTGGGCGGGGCTTAAATGGTTAACACGCCCTAGTTGGTTGGCTAGTGACTCTAGATGGGCACTCGACTCAAGGGTTTCAAAGGTCATGAAGGCTTTAAACAGGCTCTCGGCGCCAATTACGACGCCATGGTTCTCAAGGAGAACAATATCGCTGCCCGAGGCAAACTCCTTAGCTATTTTGTCGCCCAGCTTTTGGCTACCCGGTAGATCATACTCGGCTAGTTTAATCCCCTTACAGGTTCGACCCACTGAGGGAAAAAGGGATAAAGAGGGCTTCTTACGGGCAATCGAGAAGGCTACCAAAGAATTGGGGTGGGCGTGGAGGACCGCTTTTAAATCGGGCCTGGCTTTATAAACTGCAAGGTGGAAAGGGAGTTCGGAAGAGGGGCGGTGTACACCCAGTGTCGTACCATCACTTTTTATCCTAATAATATCGCCCCGGGTTAAGTTTCCCTTGTCTATCCCGGCAGGAGTAATCCAAACATCGCCCGAATCGTCTCTAATTGACAAATTACCTCCACTGGTGGTGGTCATTCCGCGGCTGTAAATACGATCCATAATCATTACCAGTTGGTCAGTCGGATGGAGAAGTGAAAAGTCCATGTTTGCCTCCTGTAATAAGAAGAGCATACCACATAACTTTTTTTTAAGCAGCTAGCTTGTGTGAACGTTCAGTGAAAACAGTACCTTAAAAAGGCTAAAATTGTTCAGTGATTACAGTACCATTTATTCACCTGTTTTGAAATAGTTTTTAGATCTTCCCCAAGGAGAGTTTGCAGCTCCG
>JBAYSE010000064.1:0-9608 GCA_041676265.1 Sphaerochaetaceae bacterium | reverse complement strand
GTTCTCCAGTAATGGGTAAATTTGTAAAAGTGATAAAAGGTGGTTTTGAAGTCGATCTCGGCAACGAGTTCTTAGGTTTCTGCCCCCTCTCTAAAGCCGATATTACCCGTGTCGAAGACCCCGAATCTATGCTTGGGATTTCTGACTATTTCATCATTGATAAGTTTCACACCGGAGTTAAACTTAAGAGTGTTGTCTCCCGTCGTGAATATCTTGAGAAGAAAATTAAAGAGAACAAAGAGAAATTCTTTGCGACCGTTAAAATTGGGGACGTCATAGAGGGAACTGTGAAGAGTTTTACCAGTTTCGGTGCTTTTATCGATTTGGGCGGTTTTGATGGACTCCTCCATATTAACGATATGAGTTGGGGCCATGTCACAAAGCCTAAAGATTTTGTCAAGAAAGGGGAAGTCATTCAACTTCGCCTTATAAATATTGACCCGGAGAGTCAAAAAATTAATCTCTCTCTTAAACACATGGAAGAGGACCCTTGGAACACTTTTGAAGAGCGCTACAAAGTTGATGATGTAATTAAAGCTCCCGTTACCAAGATTACCTCCTTTGGTGCTTTCATCGAAATAGAACCAGGCATTGAGGGCTTAGCCCATATCTCTGAGCTCTCATGGACTAAACGGGTAAACAACCCCAAAGAACTTCTGTCCATCGGAGACGTGGTTGAAGCCAAGATTTTGGGCTACGACTTAGAGAAAAAGAGGATTAGCCTGGGGCTGAAACAACTCGAGGAGAACCCCTGGGATACCATTGAGGAGCGTTACCCACAGGGTAAAACCCTCTCTAAACCGGTTGTCAAAATCACCAACAGTGGTGCTTTTATCAACTTGGAAGAGGGCATTGATGGATTTTTACACATTGACGATGTCTCTTGGACTAAAAAGATTAAGAATATGCACGAATTCTGTAAAGAAGGGGATGTTATCGATGTGGTGGTTACCCGCGTTGACGCCCAAACGCGGCATATCCGTCTAGGTGTTAAACAACTGGAAGGCAACCCTTGGCAAACCCTGAAACACGATTACCCTAAGGGGAGTACGATTAGTGGTGTTGTAAGCAATGTCACCGACTTTGGCGTTTTTGTGAGAGTTCTAGGCGATATTGAGGGGTTAATCTCTAAGTTTAACCTTATAGGTCCCGATGAGATCTACAGCGATGAGGTCCTCAATAAATTTAAGGTTGGAGAGCCTATCAGTGCAACCGTGATGGAGATTAATCCTGCTACCCAAAAATTGAGTCTCTCTATCAAAGAGTTGATTAGAAAGAGCCAGCAGTCTGAGATTTCTAAATATATCCACGATGATGACAGCGATACCTTCACCTTTGGAGATTTAGTGAAGTCACGTGAAAACAACGACTAAAGGTGGCATGAGTATGGCAAAGACTAAAGAAGAGAGTTCCAAGGGTAAACTTGAACAAAAGTTCGCCACATTTGTAAAGAGCAATCAAGTTGCGATTATTGTGGTAGTTGCAGCCATTGTCCTGGCACTGGTCGTTCTTGGAATTGCCCTACGGATCAGTAATAATCAAGCAACTGCCCGCCAGGTTGAAATTGATGCCCTCCAGAGGGACTATGAGCAATGGAAGGGTGCTAAGGATGAGGATAATGCAGAACTCAAAGCTAAACTGCTGGCTTTATCCAAGAGGGGAGGGAAGAGCTACCCGGTAGTTAAGGCCCTCTACCTGCAAGGCTTGTTAGCCTATGAAGAGGGCGCTTATGAAGAGGCCAATGGATCCTTTTTAGCGGCTGCCGAGAGAAACAAAGAGAGTTACCTCGCACCTTTAGCCCTTTTCAATGCTGCTGTTTGTAGTGAACAACTTGGCGATAATCTTAAAGCTATAGAGCTATACCAGCGTATTTACGACGACTATGGCAGTGATGCTGTTGAGTCTCCTCGTGCTCTCTTTAGCCTCGCTAGGCTTTATGAAAACGACGGTGAGCTCGATTTAGCCAAGGCTATCTTTCAGCAACTCAGTGATGAATTTCCTGCTTCAGAATTTGGTAGATTAGCTAAAACAAAACTGGTTATAATCCAGTAGAGGCACAAGCCTCCTTTTAAGGGGGGACAGTTATGAGAAGATGGCAAATTAAGGGTCTATTGGCACTCATTTTGCCGTCTCTTTTGTTTTTTGTGACCTGTGGAATTCCCTATTTTATCAACTTAGACAGCGCAATCTCCTTCAGTAGAACTAGTGGTGACGAAAATAGTTTCCAAGGGGATATTTCAATTAGTGATCTCGGAATAGAGAAAATAGATGAGCTTCACGCACAACCGGCCCTCAAGTTTTTCTACAGTTTGAGTACCAACAACACTACCAATAGTCCCCCGAGTAATAACAACGACATCAATGCAGAGTCTTATAATCTCAGTAGGATCCCGAGCGCCTTTAACTCTTATTATAAAGGTAGCCAAGGCAACGGCGTTATCTGGGCGCGAGAATCGAAAGAGAGCGCCCCCGGTTTCTACCTCTACACTAAGGAGAATAACAGTGTTAGAAACTTTGCCCGTTTTAGAAGGAGTATTAGTAATCTCAATAAAGAACCCAGTGGCCTATTAGTGGGAACCTTTGCCCATTGTGAAACCGAAGATGACGATTACTCTTTCGGTAGTGCCCCTGAGATGGATATTTTACTTGATTTTGATAGCGGGAAGTTTGCGTGGAAAATTGAGAAGCAAGCGGTGGATGGAGGCTTCATTTTGAAGATGACCGATGGTGAAGACAACACACTACTTTATTTAAAGAACTACAATAATCATCCTTTTCGGGACAAAGATAACTTGGATCAGTTTGTAGAGGAAGACCCCTATTTCAACACCTATATCGCCAGAGAAGCTGACTCTAGTAATTTATACCTGCACATCTGGGTAAGCCTCTATGGAGGAGCAGGGGACTTTACCAATGTTTATTGGTCTCCTTTATACTATGCAGGGAATATTAAGCTTTTTTAAGAGATTTATTAAAATGTATATAATGTATATTCTGTCAACTAGAAAGGGGGTTGCACTTTGATTGAATACCAATACCAAGAAGCCACTACATTTGAGGAGGCCCTAAAAAACCTCTATAAAATCATTACAATGTTGAGAAGCCCTGAGGGGTGTCCTTGGGACCGGGAACAGACCAATCAAACTGTGGCCCTAGATCTGCTTGAAGAAATCTATGAATACCTCGATGCCCTGAGTGCAGAATCTAAAGAGGCTGCCTCTGAAGAAGTTGGAGACCTCCTTTTAAACACATTTATGCTCTTAAGAATTCATGAAGAGCAAGCCGATTTTAAACCTCTACAAGCGGTCAATCAAGTGTGTGCTAAACTAATAAGACGTCATCCACATGTCTTTGGAGATAAAGAGGCTAATTCTCCCCAAGAGGTTCTCAAACTGTGGAATAAGGTTAAAGAGGATGTTGAGGGTAAAAAAGTGAGTGCGGAAAATTTATTTAGTCGCATCCCTCAGACGATGGATAAATTGGAGTACGCCCTCAAGATGCAAAAGAAAATGCAGGGCTTTGGATTTGATTGGCCTGATGTAAAAGGAGTTCTAGATAAAATCGATGAAGAGCGTCTTGAACTGGTCCAAGCCATCAGCAAGGGCGACAAAGCCGAAATAGAGGAAGAATTGGGCGATTTGCTCTTTGCCACAGTCAATTTGGCCCGCTATTTGAATTTAAGTCCGAGCCTTGCCCTCCATAGGAGCAATCATAAAGTACAAAACCGGTTCAAGGCATTAGCTGCCATCTGTGAGGCGCGAGGCGTTGATCTAAATAGTGCGAACGTTGCTGTGCTCAATGAAATCTGGGAAGAGATTAAGGAAAGTAGAGATTATGAGTAGTGTAACAACCAAAAAAAAGCGTGATGGACTGCCCATCTATGCGCGTATCGCTATCGACATCGCCTACCGTATTGTTAACGACGAGATTCCTATTGGGAAAAAACTCTCCGGACGCTCTTTAATGAGTAGTGAATACGGGGTGTCGCCGGAGACTATCCGCCGTTCAATGGCCCTCTTAGAGGAACTCCAAGTAGTTGAAGTTCAGGAAAACCGGGGTGTCTTTGCTATCAGTAAAGAGAATGCCCAGCGTTATCTGGAACGCCACGGCAGTCGTGATGAGAACCGCACTCTCTTGATTAGAATGCAGGAACTAATTGTAAAAAAAGAACAGATAGACCGTGAATTGTTCACCATTATGCGGCAGCTAGTCCACTATGGCGAGCGCTTTGCCGCTAGTAATCCTTTCTATACCTATGAGAGCATAGTTGGTGACAACTCTAACGCAGTAGGTAAAAGTTTGAGTGAATTGGCATTTTGGCAGAAGACCCAGGCAACTGTAATTGCCGTGCGTCGTAGCGGCACCATTAATTTGTCTCCCAGTCCCGACTTTAAATTAGAACCTCTTGATGTTTTGATTTTAGTCGGTGATCAGGAGACCAGAGTGAAAGTTGAAACTTTAATCCACTAGTAAATATTATATTTCTATCTCTTTTCTATAAAACAATATAGTAGAATTTTGGCCTCCCTTGACAATCTGACAATTTATATAGTCTAATAAGGTTGTCGGTTTTATGGAAGACTAAAACCGCCAATTTGTATTTTTTTAGGAGGAAATATGAAACGCTCAATTCTTATGATTTTCTTAATTCTGTTCCTCTCTGTAACTTTTATCTTTGCCGGTGGTGCTAAAGAAAAAGTTAAAGCTGAAAAAGTTATCAGAGTCGCTGAACAAGTTCCCGGGTTAATAACCCCTGGGGTCTGGGACGGTCAAGCTTTCTCATTTAATAGCTCAATTTATGAGTTTTTAGTGGAGATGGATAGTGATACTAGTGAATTGAAACCACTTTTGGCCACCGATTGGCAAACCGATGATGGCTCCACATGGACTTTTCATTTAAGAGATGATGTAAGATTTCACGATGGCTCCCCTTTTACCGCTGCCGACGTGAAATTCACAATAGAGAGGACCCAGGACGAATCTATCGGACACCTTAAAAAGCAAGATTTTGCGATTGTTGAGTCAATTGAAACCCCCGATGACTACACCGTCGTGCTCCATTTGAGAGAGCCTAGACCCACCTTTATCTACCAGATGACCGATTACAATATGGCTATCCTCTCCAGTCAATACGACTACCAAAGGTATGGAGAGTCGCAACCCATGGGCACCGGCCCTTTTGTGTTACGCCAATATATCCCCAAAGAAGCTGCCCAATTGGACAAGAACCCCAACTATTGGGATTCAAGGTACCCCATAGTTGATGCTCTTATCATCTATTTTGTTCCCGATATTGAAGCAAGTATCTCAATGTTAGAATCTGGTAGTGTCGATATTGTCCCCTTTGTCTCACAAGTTATCGGTAAACGACTCAAAGAGAGTAATCCGGAGATTGAACTCATCTCTCCCTACCAAGAGATGCGCTTTATCAGCATGCGTGTTGATGAGAAGCCTTTTAATGATAACCGGGTCCGCCTAGCCCTAAAATACGCTATGGACCCCTATATCATAGCCCGTAGCGTGGCACAAATGGAACTGGGGGATGGGATTTACTACAATGAGAGCCCGATTATGAATATCCTGCCCGAATACAAGGCTCTACCTTTAAGGGAGCGTGACACGGCTAAGGCCAAGCAGCTACTAAAAGAAGCTGGCTACCCAAACGGACTCTCAGTTGATCTTTACTACGCATCGGACCACCCTTTCGGTAAAGAGTTGTCGCAAACTATACAAGAATTGGCCTTGGAAGGCGGTTTTAAAATCAACCTTAAAGGGTACACTCGTGACGTCTATTTAGCCCAGTACTGGCTCAATGTTCCCCTCTCTATCACAGGATGGGCAGGCAGACCGGATCCTTCAATGCTCCTTCAATTGGCCTTCAAAGGGGGTGGTTCTTGGAATGAATCCCATATTGATGAGCCCCAGCTAAACGCCCTGATTGACAAAATTTCGATGGAACCGGATGACGCTGTCCGTTTGAAACTCTACCACGATTTGCAAGACTACTTCTATGCAGAAGGCTCTTTAATCGATGTTCAGGTGCCCCTGTTAATTGCTACCAGTAAAGCGGTGGTTAACTACCGGCACCCATTGACACAAATTCCGCAGTACAAATATTTTGATCTAAAATGAGTAGAATTGTAATTTTTATCTTTAGTAAACTGGGGTCGCTCCTCGCGACCCTAGTTATTATGAGTTTTATTATCTTCATGTTAGTGGAATTGATGCCGGGCGATGTTGCCCAGATGATTCTTGGGCAGAGTGCCACCGAAGAGGCTGTTAGCGCCCTGCGTGAAGCGCGTGGTCTAAATGAACCGATTTTGAAACGCTACGCCCTTTGGATTAAAGGAGTTGTTTTTGGCGACCTTGGAGAGTCTATCTACATGCAAGGGGTAGCTATCAACTCAATCCTTTGGCGTCGGGTGGGACACTCCCTTATTTTAGCTTTAACGGCCTTCCTTATGTTTGTCCCCCTCTCCCTTTTCTTTGGTGTTTTGGCAGGCGTTAAAGAGCATAAATTAAGTGACTCTATCATCTCCTTCTTCGGACTAGCGACAATGGCCCTACCTGAATTTGTCTCTGGTGTCTTTCTAATCTCTATTTTTGCCCTCAAATTGAAGTGGTTCCCCATAGTTAGTGTGATTCCTATCGGTGAGTCCCTGCTCTCCAATTTGAATATTGTACTCCTACCGGCCTTCTCAATTACTTTTGTGATGTTTGGATATGTCTCTAGGATGCAACGCTCCAGCATGATTCAAGTTATGCATAGCGACTACATTCGAGCAGCTACTTTAAAAGGGATGCCACGCTCTTATGTTATCTTTAGGCATGCTTTAAAGAACGCCCTACTCCCCTCTATCACTATTATTGGGATGAATATGGGGTGGTTATTTGGAGGCTTAGTGGTTGTCGAAACCCTCTTTGGTTTTCCGGGGATGGGGACCCTTTTAATGAGTGCCATTAAAACTAGAGATGTCCCTTTAATTGAGGCCTGTGTGTTACTAATTACAGTTATCTTTTCCCTTTCAACAGTCGCCACAGACCTCCTCTACTCGGCACTTAACCCTAAAATTAGATTAACCGGAGGACAAAGATGAACACCTTTTTCTACCAACTAAAGCGCAGTCCTCTCGCAATTTTAGGGATTCTAATCATTTTCATCTGGATCTTGATTGCCATCTTTGGCCCTTCGCTGATGTACTACACCCACACCCATATCGATAGTGAACACCAGATGGTCAAGCCGGGCGTTAATCGTCACTTATTAGGTACCGATGCCTTAGGTAGAGACCTCTTAAGTAGAATTGTCTACGGTAGTCGCTCCATTTTAACTGTAGCGCTGCTCACGAGCATCGTCTCCACTTTTTTAGGTATTATCTTTGGTTTCACCGCCGGTTATTTTGGAGGGCGCCTAGATTCCCTCTTTTTACAAACGATGAACATCCTGATGGCTATCCCTCCCCTAGTCCTCTCCATGGTTGTTTTAGGGATTCTGGGGGACTCCACTATTTTCTCACTGACCCTCATTGTCTCTATTACCTTTATTCCGGCGACGGCGCGGGTTTCCAGAGGGGTACTTTTAACTGAAAAGAACCAAGAGTATGTCTCAGCTGCCCACATTAGGGGGGAGAGTCATCTCTATGTGATGTTTATCGAAATATTACCCAACACTATCGGTCCCATCATTGTGGAGGCAACCGCTCGCTTTGCCTACTCGATAATGATGGTGGCCTCCTTAGGTTTTTTGGGAGTTGGGCTGCAACCCCCAACCCCTGACTGGGGGATGATGGTCATTGAGAACAAAGAGATTATGACGCAGGCGCCCTGGGCGATCCTTTTCCCGGCGCTCGCCATTGCCTCGTTAGTAATTGCCATCTCAATCTTCTCTGACTTTGTGAGCAAGGTACTAATACATGAGTAAAAATATTCTACAAATAGAGCATTTGAATATAGATTTTGAGACTATGGATGGGAAGTTTGCCGCCGTTAACGATGTCTCTTTTAACCTCGGTTACGATCAATCGATTGGGATAATCGGGGAGTCTGGTTGTGGCAAGAGCACCCTAGCTTTGGCTTTAATGGGGTATGTTGCAACTAATGGAACAATTGCCGGTAAAATCCTCTTTAAAGGTGAGGACCTCTTAACCAAAAGTGATAAAGAGTTGGTAAAATATCGGGGGAATCGCATTGCCATGGTTTTCCAAAATCCAGAATCGGCCTTAAATCCCGCTTTAACAATTGGAGCACAACTCGATGAGGTAGGCCTCTACCACCAAAAATTGGCGAAAACCGAAGCACGTAAAGCCTCGATTGAAGCACTGAAGATGCTTAACATTGGGGACCCTCACGGGATAGTAAAGCGCTATCCTCACCAAATCAGTGGGGGTATTCAGCAAAGAGTCTCAATTGCTATGGCTATCCTGTGTCGCCCCGACCTAATGATCTTAGATGAGCCAACAACCGCTCTGGATGTGACCACTGAAGCGGTAATCTTAGACTCCCTCAACAACCTTAGAGAAAAGCTAAAGATGAGCCTCATCTACATCTCCCACGATATGGGCGTTATTAACAAAGTCAGTGAACAGATTGTAGTCATGTACAACGGAGAGATGGTTGAAAAGGGGCCTAAACACCAAATATTTGACCACCCACATCACCCCTACACCCGTGCTCTAATTAACTGTATGCCTAGAGGTGGTGTCGTCAAAGAGAAGACGGCGCTCAATACCATCCCCGGTTACGTAAAACGACGCGGAGTTGCCGAAACAGGGTGTCCCTTTGTTGAGCGGTGCACCAAATGGAATAAGACTTGTGAGGGCCTTTACGGGATAAGGGAGGTTGGTAAAGACCACATTGCTGCCTGTGATCGCGCATATGCTAGCGACGTACCCGTCAAGGATCTCCCTTTAAAAACCCCTAAACCTAAAGATGCGACTGAAAGTACTACTGACCTCCTCAAAATTGAAGAGCTCTATAAAATATATGGAAAGAGGCGTAAAATTTACGCTGTTAATGGCATAAATGTTTCAATCAAATCCAAAAGCGTTTTAGGAATTGTTGGTGAGTCGGGGTGTGGTAAATCGACCACCGCCCATATGGTAAGTGGTCTTTACGAACCTACGGCCGGTAAAATCTGGTTTAAGGGGACAAATATCGCTAAGGCTTGGAACAAACGATCATTAGAGATTCTTAAAGAGATCCAGCTAATCTTTCAAAATCCTGGCCGGAGTTTAAATCCTTCCCATACCGTAGAGCAGATTATTGGGCGACCAATGCAAATATTGGCTAATGTAAAGACTCGGCCTCAACGACGTCAGGCGATCATTAAAATCTTGAAGCGTGTTGATTTAGGTGCGGAGTACCTCTCTAAAAAACCGAGAAACTTAAGTGGTGGCGAACAACAAAGGGTCGCAATCGCGCGTGCCCTCTCAATCAACCCCAATCTGGTGGTCTGTGATGAGCCTACCAGTGCCTTGGACGTCTCGGTTCAAGCCTCGGTGCTAAACCTCCTGAATACTCTACAGAGTGAAAGTGAGGCTAGTTACCTCTTTATTAGTCACGATCTACATGTCATTAACTATATCAGCGATTACATAATGGTGATGTAT
>JBAYSE010000063.1:0-9773 GCA_041676265.1 Sphaerochaetaceae bacterium | reverse complement strand
GCGTAAGCCACGACTAAGGGGGGACTCATGAGGTAGGAGCTTTTAGCATTTTTGTGGATACGTCCCTCGAAGTTGCGGTTGCCTGAGAGGACCGAGGCTAAGTTGAGTTCGCCGTTTTCCTGAGCGGCTTCTATTGCGGGATCCAGGGGACCGGAGTTCCCGATACAAGTGGTACATCCGTAGGCGACGATGTTGAACCCTAAAGCCTCTAAGGGGGCGATGAGATTGGCTTTTTCAAGGTAGTTACGTACCACTTTAGAGCCCGGCGCTAGGGATGTCTTTACCCAGGGAGGGACCGTGAGCCCTTTTTTGAGGGCGTTACGGGCCAAGAGGGCCGAGGCAAAGATTACCGAGGGGTTACTGGTGTTGGTGCAGCTGGTTATGGCGGCGATAACGATGTGGTTGTCTTTGAGGGTCACCGAAGTGCCGTCTTGCAGGGTCACTGCAGTCGCTCTGTTATCGCTGGTCATCGCACTCTTTGCCTCTTTAAGGGCTATCCGGTCTTGAGGCCGGCGCGGACCGGCGATTGAGGGGACGATACTCGCAAGGTCGAGTTCAATGACTTCATCGTAGATGATTTTTTCACTAGGAGCGTAGAAGAGGTGGTTGGATCGACAGTAGTGTGCGGTGCGTTTGGCAAACGCCTGGCGCCCTGTGAAAGTGAGGTACTCGATAGTGCGCTCATCGGTGGGGAAAAATCCCACGGTACAGCCACACTCCACACTCATATTGGCGATGGTGGCTCTGTCGGGAATGGCTAGAGAGGCTAGTCCTTCGCCAAAGTACTCGACAAAGGCCCCCACTACGCCCACTTTCCGTAAGAGATGGGTGATAGTCAGGACCAAATCAGTTGCCGTACAGCGCGCACTAAGCTCTCCGGTGAGGTGAACTCCATAGACCCGCGGGACACCCATGAAATAGGGCTGGCCCAGCATGGCGGCTTCCGCTTCAATGCCGCCAACTCCCCATCCCAAGACACCAATGCCATTGACCATAGGGGTGTGACTATCGGTTCCCACTAGGGTGTCGCTAAAGAGGAACCCCTCTTTTTCACGCACCACTTGGGCGAGGTACTCAAGGTTTACTTGGTGACAGATACCCGAATTGGGGGGAACCACTCTGAGGTTGGAGAAACTTTTTTGGGCCCACTTTAAGAAGGTGTAGCGCTCTTGGTTACGGGAGAACTCTTTGGCGACGTTCTGGGCTAAACTCTGAGGACTCCCCCAGTAATCGACTTGCACCGAGTGGTCGATAATTAGGTCGACGGGAATGTGGGGGTTAATCAAAGAGGGGTCTTTTACGTAGTCGCGCATGGTAGCCAAGTCGACAATTGCCGGCACTCCGGTGAAGTCTTGCATCAATACCCGTGCCGGATAGAAGGCTATCTCTCGACCAATCTCACGGTTTTTGATGGCTTGGGCATGCTCTGTGTTGTGGTTAATTAGGGCGTTTTCATACAAAATCCTAAGCGAGTAGGGGAGCGAGGTGACTCCTTCCAAAGGGTAGTAACTGTACCTTTTATTCTCAATAGTTAGCTCTTTCTTCATAATTACCTCCGCCCTTAGGAGCATAGCCTCCCTAGAAGCGTGAGGCAAGTGTTTCGCGCGCCAAAGGGAGGTCTAAATTGAGGGAGAAGTGGAAGGCGGGTTTAAACTCCCGCACACTGAAGGCCAGGGCTACAGTGGGGTTAAGCACACTGGTGCCGATGGCAATACTTGAGTCGAGCTTTAAAGAGAGGTAGAGGTCCTCCTCCCAATCAAACAGACCGTTGTTTAAGTAGAGGGCACTTTGCGCTGAAAGAGTTAGCCCCAGGGCTGTGAGCCCCCCGTAAGGGATAGGGTAATCAAAGAGGCCTAGAGGGAGACGGTAGCGGATAGTAGTGAGGGCTTTAACTTGACCCGCTTTGCGTTGTACTGCAAGGTAGTCGGGTAAGAGGGCCACTATACTAACTTCAGGGTTGTGGACTAATGCACCCTCCAATTTAAGTTCGAGGCTTTGGTGGGTTCTGCCAAGGGGTATTTGCCCTGAGATTGCCGCGATGGTGAAGAACAAGAGGGCATTCGACTCACCGTAGTACCGGGTTAGAAAAGCCCCTTTCAGAGCGAAAGCCCAGCGCCCATAGAGATCTTTAGGCGCCCCATAGGAGCCATATGCGTAGGAGAGCTGGTAGGAGGCCTGTGCGACTTTATCTTCCAAGACTCCACTTAAGGCGAGTAGTGAAGAGAGGCGACCTAGCCCTTTGGGCGAGTAGTGGCTGTAGAGGGGTAGAGCCATAACGGTGGCAAGGCTCTGTTTTTGCCCAAAAGAGGCCTCAATGCCTAAGGAGAAGTTATCGAGGGAGAGTTGGTAGAGGGCCAGTGCTGTGAAGCTGGTCTTTTGGAGGGAGTAGCCCGCGCTTAACATGATGGTGTGGTGTTGCAAAGGGCTACGCAGGAGGAAAGTAGCCCCAGGGGCAAGTTCGTCACTTAAAGAGGGGAGCCAGAAGTTGAAGCGCGGGGTGTCGCTGTATTTCTGCGTTTCCAACTGTGGAAATTTTTCCTCTTTTGGAAAGACTTCTGCCGTGGGAAAGACGGCTATGCTCTCCTCTAATTTATCTGTAGAGAGTTTTCTTAAGGCCCAGCCGTTGTCCGTATAGGTGGAGTAGTAGAGCTCTTTAGCGACACGGAGGGCCCCAGTGACCCCGATGGGGTCCTTCCAGAGGTGCACAAGCTCCCCTGTGGTTAAGTTAATACGGTAGAGTTCCAAGTTTTGGCTGAAAAGGAGTTCACTGTTACCGTTGAAGCGTAGATTGTGGAGTTCTAAAGGTCCCGGAGGAAAGAGCTCTTTTTTACCCAAGGCGGTGAGAGTGACGATTGTACTGAGGCCTTTCTCTACTTGGATGTAGGCAATCATCTCACCATCGGGGGAGAACTGGGGTTGGTAGGCCTCCTTAGCCAAGAGGGTAAATCCTGCAGTGATGTCCAGGAGGTTGTGTTTTCGGTCGGTAGCCACGAGGCGTGAGCCATCGTAATTGGTGGCGCTTTGGTAGAAGCGCTCTTGTGTGGTAAGTCTCTCTAATTTTTTACTCTCTAGGGTGTAGCGGTAGAGGTCGCTGTAACTCTCGGTGCCTTTTTTAGTCCAGTAGTGGGTGAAGTAGAGGAGCTTACCGTCTCCACTGAAGGCTACATGGGGGCCGTTGCTGATCGGCAGGATGGCCTCTATTGTGAAGTTGTCATCTTCTAGGTGGTAGATGAAACCCCCTTTATCGAGATTGTTGGCGTAGCCGTAGAGCCCCTGCTCTGTTTGGTAGGGGAGGTAGTAGTTACCCGCTTCAGCGGGGCTAATGATAGGTGGCCAAACAAAGTCGTGGTAGAGGAGGGTATCTTCTTTAGTCAAAGCTTCGGCAAAGAGGGCCTTGGCACTTTTGCCGAGGACTTGGCGGAAGGTGAAAGAGAGGCCAAAGAAGGGCCAAGCTGTATAGTGGCGGTTAATTGCAGCGTAGGCCTCCTCACCATAGGTTTCATAGATGTGCTTGACCATGAGGTAGCCGGTGGCATAGATGCGCCCTGAGGGGCTGTAAGCACTATTGTAGGCCCCTTGGTTGATACTCCACATGGAGTTGGTTACCAAGGGAGATCGCCAACTGAGGGCAAAGTGGGAAAAGTTCCCGCGGGCTTTTTCGGCATAGGTGGTGATACCTTCAATCCAGTATCCGGGCATTAAAGCCGAGTTAATAACAGCCGCGTCGGGGCCAAAAACACCCATCAGAGCACCTCCAAGGCCTACCGGCGCGGTGAGGTGGATATAGTGGGTCAGCTCATGGGTAAAGAGGCTTCTCAGCCAAGAGGGGGTGCGTGAACCGAGAAAACGGTCAGCGGGGCTATTGACGTAGAGGGCTATTCTGGGAGGAAAGGGGCTGTAATAGCCGTTGCTGGTGGCACTATTGGCGATCAAGATTACCGGTATTTTCTTTTGTGGGTAGTGGTCCAAAAGCGAGGCTATCTCACCATAGACTTCGTCAGCAAAGGAGGCTACCTGCCAGGCACTCTCTTTATCGGTTTCGTCAAAGATGATTTGAAAGTGGTCCGTAAAGATCTGCTCTTTAGCACCCAATGCGCTAGTAACCAGCAACAGGAGAACTATTAAGAGGGAACCACCCTTTTTCATGGATTAAGGATAGGGGCAAAAGGGGAGGGAGGCAAGCAAAAATCGCATACCTGTAATTGTGTAACCTTGCTTGGGCGATTTTGTTTGCTAACTAACCCTTGGTTTGGTATCATTGAGTAGGTTTTTTCTAATATGAATTTGGAGGCAGTTTTATGCGCAAGAAAATTTTGATGGTTTTAGCTCTTGTTATCTTAGTCAGTAGCATCTCTTTAGTAGCCGCTACTCCTAGCGTATTCGATATAGGGCTAGTTAATGCTTACAGTATAGGTTCCCTGATGGGTCAAGACTTTGCCGCCTATACCCCCGGTATTAGGCTTTCAGGGTACCTGTGTAAGTGGTTCGGTCTCTCACTGGATGTGGCGGTTGAAGCCCCCTTTGCAGATCTGGAAGCTGATGAATTTGGACTAGAAGTAGTGGCTGATGCAGTTTTCCGCTACCCCTTTGGCTTGGTTGAACCCTACTTAGCAGTCGGTCCCGCTTACCGGATGGCGGTAGGTGCCACTGAGTTTGTAGTAGCTGAGGAGGTTTTATTGAGTGCTCGCGCCGGGTTAGATTTCAACATCCTACCGATGCTGGGCGTTGGCATTGAAGCGCGCCACTTCATGGACCTTCCGCTTCTCGTTGCAGATACCGAGGCGTATGCAGAAGGGGCCCTAGATAATACTAAGGTCGCCATTACAATCAAAGCCAAGTTTTAACTGTTCGGGGCTTTCACCTGCATGTAGGCATGGTCGTTAGCCACTTCTTTCACAACCTCGCCTAGTTTCATAGTCAGAGAGTTCTCTGTAGTCATGGCAAAGGCGAGGTTGCCTTTGTCTTCTGATATAATGACATCGAATTTATTGATATGTTTGTGCTTAGTGAATATAGAGTGCTTACTTCTTTAAATTTTAGGCTTTAAAAACAATCTAGCATTTACTATGAGTTAGATTTTTCCAGACACCTATTGAGTTTTTACTGGACACTGTTTGATAACAATGTTATCGTTGTCTTAGGTTTTCGGATCCGGATGGAGGGGCAAATGAAGGAGAAGGAAATACAAGAAGGGATCGAGTTATTTCAGCTTGATACTGATCAGAGCAGTGCAAAAGAGATGAGTTTTGAAGATATTTTTACTGCATATAGAAATTTTTCGGCTTATAAAGCGGAACCCACGATTTACTCAAATAATACAACTTTGCCTAAGAATACGCGTGAACACCGTTGCTAAATACTAAAAGGACTAATAGTTGCCAAATTGGAATGAAGTTCTTAGAGAAATTAACGCAGGATTTGCGTCAAACCCTTTAGATAAAGTAAGAAGAAAATATTTAAAAGAATTATTCGAAGAAACCGGTAGAAATACAATTTGTTACTATTCAGCATTTATCGAACGTCCTCGATTTGAAGGTATAGAGATTAACGATGGCGACGTAAATGCATTTATGGCAGTCATCCATGGTATGGACCGTTCAAAAGGGCTCGACTTACTACTCCATACGCCTGGGGGAAGCATCACTGCAACAGAAAGTTTAGTACAATATCTGAGGAAATTATTTGGCACTGATATCCGAGCTATTGTTCCGCAAATAGCCATGAGTGCAGGTACCATGATTGCTTGCGCATGTAAATCTATTGTGATGGGAAAGCAATCAAGTATTGGGCCTATTGATCCTCAAATGAATGGCATTCCAGCACAAGGTGTTATTGAAGAATTCAAAAGAGCTATTGCTGAAGTGAAAGCAAATCCATCAACTATTGAAATTTGGAGAACAGTTGTAAGTAAATATCCTCCAACGTTTATTGGAGAGTGCGCGAAGGCTATTAAACTATCAGAGACATTAGTTGCTTCATGGCTCTCATCTAACATGTTCGCGGTTGACAAGGAACTTAAAAATAAAGTAGAAAAAATTGTTGTAGCTCTGAGTGATCACAAAAACTCTTTAACCCACTCGCGTCATATTGATGCTCTTCAAGCTAAAGAAATTGGATTGATTATCGAAGATATGGAAGATGATGATACTTTACAAGACAGAATCTTGACCGTACATCATGCATTTGTACACACTCTCGGTAGAGCTAATGTAAAGAAAATTATTGAAAACCATGAGGGGAAAGCAATTGTTCAGCACTTCGCAGAATCCTAATAGATTTTGCATATTTTCTCCATTGTTGATGAAGCTTTAGCCAGCACCAGAGTCGCCATTACAATCAAAGCCAAGTTTTAACTGTTTGGGGCTTTCACCTGCATGTAGGCATGGTCGTTAGCCACCTCTTTAACAACCTCGCCTAGTTTCATAGTCAGAGAGTTCTCTGTGGTCATGGCAAAGGCGAGGTTGCCTTTGTCTTTCAGCACCATCTTAACAGCTTGCATTACTTTGTAGATCTCTTCACGGGTGAAGTTGTGCATGATAACAACTTTTGTCTCTTCCATATCACTCTCCTGATTCAATCCTGATATACCGGTAGGGGATTTCTATAGCGGCTTTTTCGAAGCCGGCTTTGATGGCTATAAGGGTTTCAGTCTTAAGGTTGGCCCAGTTGTTGGTCTCTGCCCAGAGGGCAAAGAAGAGGCTGATGTGGTTTTCTTCAAAGCCGTTAACCATAAAGAAGGGGGCAGGCTCTTTAAGGGCTAAAGGTTGCCTAGCGGCAATTTCCATCAACAGGGTGCGTACCGCAGGGATGTCGGCTGAGTAGGGGATGCGTAGGTTTAGTGCTACTCGCCTTGTCGGGTTCTTGGTAATAGTGGTGATTTCACTTTGAATCAATTTCTCGTTGGAGAGGCGGACATGGAGTCCATCAAAGGTTTTGAGTTTTACCGAGAGGAGGTCCACCGACTCAACGGTGCCTATAAATGCGCCCACTTCGATAATATCTCCCACATGGAAAGAGTGTTCACTTAAGAGAAAAATCCCCCCGATGATATTACTAATAGAGGTCTGGGCGGCTATCCCTAAGGCGAGCGTAGCGACCCCGGCGGTCCCTAAGATAGCCGAGAGAGGTACTTCAAGACGGTTTAAGACGAGCGCTATGATAACAAAGAGGCCTACAAAGCGGACGCTTTTGACGATCAACATTTTGGGTTGGGGACTCACTCGGTTGCCGAGGGCTTTCTCCAGGAGCTTTAAAACAATTTTTAAGAGGGTAGCCCCTATTAAGATATATAGAAGGATAACAATTAAATTGGAGAGGAGGTTTTTGGTGAAGAGCTCCTCTAACCACTTCTCTTCACTTTTTAAGGCTAACATGCCTCACAATCTAACATACTATAGAATTTGCCGATACCCTCCTTCCTCATTATATTTAGCTGTGAACAATGGTTAGGAGGCTCTCGTGCAAATAACAAGAGAAGTTGTTGATCAGGTTTTTTGGGTAGGCGGAAACGATAACCGTTTAGAGCGCTTTGAGAATATGTTTGCCCTCCCTGAGGGGGTTGCCTACAACTCTTATCTGATAGTTGACGAGCAGACAGTCCTCTTGGACACAGTCGACCGGGCTATCAGCGGACAGTACTTGGAGAATATTAGGGGAGTTCTACAGAACAGGACACTTGATTACCTGGTAATAAACCATATGGAGCCCGACCATTGTGCCAATATTGAGGCGATAGTGGCCCTTTACCCAGAAGTGACGGTGATAGGCAACAAGAAGACTTTCGATTTCTTCCATCAGTACTACCAGAGTGACCTATCGAAGAACTCACTCATCGTGAAAGAGGGCGATACTCTCAGTGTCGGCAAACACACCCTTAAGTTTTATATGGCACCGATGGTCCACTGGCCTGAGGTGATGTTCACCTTTGAGGAGAGTCAAGGGATTCTTTTCAGCGCCGATGCCTTTGGCTCTTTTGGCCTCTTAAGGGGGAATCTCTTTGCCGATGAGGTTGATTGGCCTACGCTTTTCTTAGATGAGACGCGGCGTTACTACGCCAATATTGTGGGGCGCTACGGCTCTCAAGTGCAGGCGGTCTTTAAACGCTTGCCCCTCGATCAGATTAAGATGATCTTCCCCCTGCATGGACCTCTATGGCGCCAAGACTTGCCTCTCATCCTCAACCTTTATAACCAGTGGAGCACCTACACTCCCGAGAAGAAGGGGGTGACTCTCGTCTATGCTTCAATGTACGGCAACACTGAGAGTGCTGTGTTTGCCCTAGCCAATAAGTTGGCTCAAAGGGGCGTTAAGGACCTCAGGATTTGGGATGTCTCCAAAAGTGAGCCCTCCTTTATAATCAGCGACTTGTTCAAGTATAGCCACTTTGTCTTGGCTTCCCCCACTTACAATATGCACCTCTACCTCCCCTTTGAGGCACTCCTAAGAGAGTTGACCCTCCTTAACTGGCAAAATAGGCGGGGAGTTTTAATAGGCAATCATACCTGGTCTTCTGCTGCGCTTAAGGTGATGCAGGGGTTACTGGGACAGATGAAAGATATTGAGGTTCTCGGTGAACCTCTGGATATCCTCTCCTCTTTAAAGGCAGAACGTGAAGGGGAATTGGATGCTTTAGCCACTATCCTGAGTGAGGATGTGCTTTAAGAGTTCTGCAATTGGAGAAATGTATGTTTGAACAGATCACCCTTCCTTATAAATTTGATGCTTTGGAGCCCCATATCGATGCTTTGACGATGGAGACACACTATACTAAACACCATGCGGCTTACACCAACAATTTCAATACTGCTCTCAAGAGTCTACCCCAATTTGATCAGATGCTGGCTGAAGGTATTTTAGCCAAACTCGATGAGATTGATGATGTGGCTCTCAAGAACACAGTCCGTAATAATGGTGGAGGCTACTGGAACCACAATCTCTATTTTGGGATCCTCTCACCGCAAGCGGCTAAGCTACCCGAAGGGGATTTAGCCCATGCTATAGAGGAGAACTTTGGGTCACTGGAGAGCCTTAAAGAAGAACTCTCTAAATTAGCTAACACCCGTTTTGGTTCAGGCTGGGCATGGCTTTCCACCGATAGTGAAGGTAAGCTCTACGCTACTTCTACCGCCAACCAAGACAACCCACTGATGGAGAATAAGGGACATGTGCCTATCTTAGGTATTGATGTCTGGGAGCATGCTTATTACTTGAAATACAAAAATGTAAGAGCCGATTACGTCAAAGCTTTCTGGGAGGTATTAGACTGGTCTAAGGTCGCAGAGCACTACGAAGAGGCTTTTTAAGATAAGCCGAGAGCACCCCTCACGGGGTGCTTATTTGACATAAGTCATAGTTGTAAATAGCAATAAAGTTAGATTGTTCCTTGTAACATAAAAAGCTCCGCTGTATAATGCAGCTTATAAATTTATTTTCAGGAGGTTTTTATGGCAAGGATAAGAAGGGGTTCTCTACTATTAGCAGTAGCTCTACTAGCTCTGCTTGTTTTCTTTGTGGGGTGTCCTACCAATGTTGACATCTTCCCCGAAGCCGGGGTGGTTTTAAACTCAACACTGGATAAAACCTATGATAGCATCAGCGGAGCAATAGAAGAAGCAAGCCCAGGTGATATTATTTTAGTGGGAGCCGGGGAATACGACGAGAGTATAACTATTGTTAAAAGCTTAACTTTAGAGTCACGTAATAATGCGGCTGTGCTAAAGCAACAGTTGACCATTGCAGCTAGTGACGTAGTAGTTGATGGGTTTGAAATTGTT
>JBAYSE010000062.1:0-10064 GCA_041676265.1 Sphaerochaetaceae bacterium | reverse complement strand
ACTCTAGGAGCCTTGTTGACAATTCAGAAAGAGAAGGGGATTGATGAGCTGAAGGAGTTTCTACAAATAGACGAAAATAGCCAAGTGCTCTTAATAAACACAGAAGGCAACACCGATCCCGTTTTATTTAGGCAGATTATTTGGGAGGGGAGTAACCCCGTACCTAAAGAGTTTTGGTTTGATAGGGAGTAAAGTAGCTCCTTTAGAAAACAATGGGCTAACCAGTGAAAAGTTAGCCCGTTGTCAGTTAAGGAGCAATCGCCAGATTCGCTACCAGACGTACCCCCAGCTGGGGTTCTTTGTCTAAGCTGATAGCTGGGTCAAGGCTAACGCCTAAGGCAACCTTATCGCTCATATCTTTTGTTAAGTTCAAACCCTCACGCAGCGTTTTGTTGAAGCGTGAGCCGTAAATTGCCGGGAGAATTGCCTGAATGATTCTGCCAAGGACAAATAGTGCAGCCCCTCCGCCCATCATATAAAGCGAAAGATTGGTTAGTTCATCGGGGTTTTGGAAATCAACACTCTGACCAAACATTCCCAGCATTATAAATTCAATTAGGAACAGTCCAGCGCCTACCCCTACTAACGATAAACTACTCCAATCCAAGATTTGACCGGTAATTTCGCCGGCTAGGTCTCCTTGACTCTTGCTACCGGCACCAAAACCAATTAAGAGGTTTCTCCATAATGGACTACTTATCTTAAGGTGGGTCTCTTCATAAATGGCAACCCGCTCATCTAAGGTAAGGGTAGAGAAGTCATTTTCGGCAAAGTTTTTCTTAAGCTTATTGATTGAAATACCACCCATTTTAACCTGTTCACCATTAACAGTAACCGTTTTGGCGGAGCGTAGGGCAGCGAGGTCAATACCAGTCATCACAATTGACCTTAAAATATCGCTAGCTCCCACTGAGAAGGCTACTAAACACAAAAGTACACCAACAATAAGGATTTTTTTCATTTTGAGACCTCTTTTTGGGGCTGATTATAGCACAGAAAAAGAAAATGTAGCCATCTTTTTTGATATATCAGTTATTCATGGCAACTTTTTACTTTTACGGCTAGCTAATTTGTGTCATATGCGTTAGAAATAGAGCTAATTAGGGGTAGTTATGCGTATTACGAAAAAAATTTTTGTTGACCTCGCTATTTTTATGATCGGGTTTGGCCTTTTTATTGGGATTGTTTTCCCCTTCTTTATGCTCTTGATGGGTATTCCTAAAGCTTATGTAATAACGTTTCCTTTTGCTTTGAGTTGTATAATAGCCGGTGTCATTGTCGGTTTGGTTAACATTGTACTGGCTCGAACTGTTGTAGGCTCAAAGATTACCCTCCTGTCCGACAAGATGAGTTACGTGGCAGAGAAAATAAACAAGGCTAAGACATTTCAAGAACTACAAGAGTGTAATGCAGATGAGTGCAGATTGGTAATCGAGAGTGAGGATGAATTGGGTAGAGGGGCAACCTCTTTTAACACCCTTTTACACGCCCTCTCGGAGGCTCTTTCGGCCGAAGCTACCATTAGGTTGTTTAATGAATTGCTGAGTAATCAAATCGAATTGGAGGCCCTGACAAACGGGGCACTTGCCTATCTGTTAAACTTTTTAGCCGGTGAAGCCGGCTGTTTACTGGTAGAAAGGGGTGGGGAGTTCCAACTCGTCTCCTCTTTTGGTATCAGAGAGCCCCTTAAAATTTTAGATAACCCCAATTTGTGGAAATATTTTGAGAAGAGAGAGACTCAGAAACTCTCACTTGATGGAGACTTGGCTATAGATGGGCTATTACTGACGGTAACCCCTAAAGAGATCTATTCTTTCCCCCTCCTCTATAAAGAAGTTCCTCTGGGTCTATTAATAGTTGGTTCAACCAAAATGGTTAGCGAGCGGCAATTGCAGACACTAGAGATGTGTCTTCAAAGCCTCTCAATCTCACTTAATAACTCCATTACTTATGACCAATTACAGAAATTAGCGGCTAACGACCCGCTAACCGGCCTTTATAACCGTAGGTTTGGGCTCACGCGACTCTCTGAAGAGTACTCCAGAGCTGTGCGCTCACAGACTCCTCTGGGGATATTAATGTTCGACATTGATCACTTTAAAAAGGTAAATGATACCTACGGGCATGCTGCCGGAGACCGAGTTATTATTAATATCTCGAAGATTGCCACAATGGCAGCCCGCAAGGGGGACTTTGTGGTGCGTTATGGGGGAGAAGAGTTTATTATGATCCTCCCGGGAGCAGGTAAAGATGACTGCCATTTTGTGGGTGAGCGACTTAGACACATGATAGAAGAGAGCGTTGTCCACTCGGGCGATATTCAAATCAGGGTGACTGTGAGTGTTGGATTTGCCTCCTATCCTGAATATGCCGTTAACGATGAACATGCTTTAGTTGTAGCTGCCGACGCGGCTCTTTACCATGCCAAAGAGCGTGGCCGGAACCTTGTAATGTATGCTCATTAGCAACGCTCTTATTCCCTCAATGCTTAAAATGTGTTACAAATTTAGAATAACGCTTTTATTAAGAGGATGTGAATTATTGATACACTTTTTTTCGCCGTTGTAAGCAGAGGCAAAGCTAACGCACTACTCTCCAAAATACACGCCCTAGGGGCCAAAGGGGGCACTATTTTCTATGGAGAGGGGACTCGCCATACCAAACTATCTAAGAATGTGCAAGCTGTACCGATGCGGAAAGAGATAGTGATGGTTTCAATTGATGCTAAGCTCAACGAGGATCTCCATAAAATGATCCAGGACCACTTTGAAATCGAAAAAAAAGGGCGCGGTATAGCTTTTTCAATCCCCTTTAAGAGGTGGCAAGCTGACAATAGGGTAGAACAGAGTCCAAATACAACCAGTGTCAAACACCACTGTATTATGACGATTGTTGACCGTGGTAAAAGTGGTGATTGTATTAAGGCCGCACGTTTAGCCGGCTCTCGGGGGGGAACTGTTATTCACGGGCACGGGGCCGGCGTTCCGGTGAATTACTACTATCCCTTGGCGATCGAGCCCCAGAAAGATGTCGTGATGGTATTAGCTTCCAATGATGAGTTGAATCCTGTCAGAGAAAGAATCTGTAAAGATTTAGAGCTCGACAAACCGGGTAACGGCATCATTTTTGTCCTGCCGGTAAGCCATATTAGTGGGTTGTTAAAGAGGAGGAAAGGGTGACGCTCCTCCTCGAGAAAACCAAAGAAGTCATTCGCACTTTAATCCCGGTTGTCCTTTTAGTCATTATTTTGAGTTTGACTATCGTGGAAGTGGAGAGCGATATGTTCTTCCGTTTCCTAATAGGTAGTGGTCTCCTTTTAGCGGGTCTTTCAATTTTTTTATGGGGACTTGATCTCTCTATGAACCAAATTGGTGAACACATGTCCCAGGAAATTGCCACTTCTAAGACCCTCTTAAAGATTTTAATACTGGGCTTTTTGCTAGGGTTTTTGGTAACCGTAGCCGAGCCGGATCTTACAATCTTAGGGAAGCAGATAGAGAATGCTTCCGGAGGAAGTCTAAACTCCACCCTGATTGTTTACGTAGTATCGACAGGAGTCGGTCTAACAATTGCTTTTGGAATTTTGAGACTCCTCAGAAATAAACCGCGGTTTAACGTTTTTATGACGATAATCTACGGTATTATCTTGGTTCTGGCACTCTTTAATTCTCAAGAATTCCTTGCCATTTCAGTTGATGCTTCGGGAGCCACTACCGGAGCTCTAACCACCCCCTTTATCTTGGCTTTAACTTTAGGGCTGTCAACCCTGAAAGGGGGTAAACATGCTGAAGAAAACTCTTTTGGTTTGGTGGGGGTAATGAGTGCCGGACCTATTATTGCCATACTGGCTATGTCAATAATTACCCGCCAGCACCACATCGTGGGGGAGGCTTCCCCTTTTATACCGGCCCAAGGGATTCTAAAACCTATTTTAGATGCCATCCCGGCAATTTCTCTGGAATCTTTGTTGGCACTCCTCCCTTTAGCTCTCCTCTTTTATGTATTCAATGCTTTTAAATTCAAAATTGCCAAAGCAGAGCTACTTAAAATTACCGGCGGACTCCTTTTAACCCTCTTAGGGTTAATCTTGTTTTTTACCGGGGTCAATTCCGGTTTTATGGATATGGGGTGGATTATTGGGATGCAAATAGCTGCCCTCGACTATCGTCTCCTAATTGTGATTGGTTTTTTCCTGGGGATGATTATTGTCCTTATGGAGCCGGCTGTGCACGTTCTAGGGGAACAAATAGAAGAGGTCACCGCTGGGCACATACCCCTTAAATTGATTCGCTTTACCCTCTCTTTAGGGGTGGCTATAGCGATCGCCCTCTCCATGGTACGGATTGTGTTCCCGGCCGTTAAACTCTGGTATTTTCTTCTTCCCGGCTTTGCCCTAGCTATCCTGCTCTCTTATCGTAGTGAACCTGTTTTTGTAGGAATTGCCTTTGATGCCGGAGGGGTAGCCTCGGGACCAATGACGGCCACTTTCGCCTTAGCATTTGCCCAAGGGGCAGCGACGGTTATCCCGACAGCCGAAGTGATGGTGGACGGGTTTGGAATAATCGCCATGGTAGCAATGGCACCGGTCTTTTCGTTAATGGTGTTAGGCGTTATTTTTAAACGCAAAGCCAGAGTCTACGGAGAAGTCGAGGAACCTACCTATTTAGCGGCAGAAGAAGTGGCAGAAATGGCCTTCTCACACGATTGTATTATGGTAGTAGTAAACCGTGACTATGCCCAGGAAGTTGTCAACCTAGCACGCCAAAATGGGGCCACCGGAGCCACTATTTTACATGGTAGAGGTAGTGAAGAGGGGGGAATGCGCATACCTCTGATTAATATTGAAGTGCAACCTGAAAAAGAGATCGTCCTGCTCATCACCGATGTAGAGGTCAGTGAAATAGTAGCTAATCAACTGGTCCGTGAGGAGTCCCTGATAGTAGACGGGGAAGTTGAGGTATACCTCTCTCCTTCGGAAGCGATGGTTAAGTCTTACGCTAACTGAAGATTATAGTATAAGGGGGCCTATTTCCCTTTGCCAAATGTTCTGGTACTCTCTCTAATAATGAGTTTTGGAGCGAGAGTTTTTTGGTAGGTCATCTCTTTTGGCCCCTCTATAGAGTCAATGAGCTTACTCACTGCTAATGTGGTCATCTTGTGGTAATCAATAGCTATTGAGCTGAGGGAGATACGGTCCAGGGCTGAGAATTCTAAGTTATCGATACCGATTAAGGCTAAATCACGACCAATTTTAATGCCGTGTTTTTCGGCCGTTTGCATTACACCGTAGGCAACGTAGTCATTGACACAAAGAATCCCATCGTAGGGGCAGGCACCTCTCTCTAAAAGTTTAGTGCAAGCTCTATTACCCTCTTCGACTGTTAAGCCTGCGTAAAATATGTCTTCGTCGCTAAAAGGAATCCCAAAAGAGTGGAGGCTACTTTCTAACCCCTCTATCTGTTGCGTGAAAGCACTGAATAAGGACATCTCCTTAGAAGCATTAAAGAATGCAACCCGTTTACACCCTAGTTCAGCAAAATGGGTGGCGGCAATCTTACCAATTTCGACACCGTCGTTCACAACATAGGCCCCATCAAAAGGTTTAGGAATGGTATCTATGACGACGTAAGGAATGTTAGCATGGCGAATTAGGTCTAAGCTCACATCCTCTTTTTCATTCAAACTCAACATAAACCCTTCTACTTGTTTGGCTAACATGGTTTTCGTAACCTCAATAGCTTTAGAGGGGTCCCATTGGGTGTCTGCATAGAGAAGCTGAAACCCAAATTGGTTACCTATTTGGGCCGCTACCGTACTCATTATATGGTAGATGTAGTTATTGATGTCGTTGACTATAAAACCAATAGTCTTAGTCCTGCCACCTCTAAGATTTTGAGCTACCGAGTTACGAACATAGCGTAAATCATGGGCAACTTTTAAAACTCTCTCCCGAGTTGCTTTACTAATTCTAGAGTTGGGTTGAAAAGAGAGAGAGACCGTAGTTTCAGAAACACCCGCGATATTAGCAATATCTTTAATTGTAACATTCTTCATGCTGCACACATAATAGCAGAGGTTAGCAGTAGAGGCAACGAGAGGAAAAGATAAACATTATAACTAAAAAAGGCTCTCCAAGGGTCTTCTAATGGGATTCCTCCTACAGATATGATTTTAATAGGAAAGCAATGGGCGTTTGCCGACCCTGGAGTCAAGGGAGCTTACTTTATTCCCACAGACACTAAGATGAAAAGTAGGGGGACGATGTTGTGGGGGTTGGCTACAACTAAGTCTGACGGGATCACTGGACTGATACAATTTAACGACTATGTAGACCCAAAACTGACGTACAAGATAGAAAAGCTCCAGAGCCAGATGGAAGACCCGTTCTTTATTAAGAAGAAAGAAATTGCTCATTCAGAGCCAGTAGGGCTCCAAGAGCCTAAGTATGGAGGGGCGTCTGCACAAGCTTTAATGATGCAAGGGAAAACTGAAGAAGCCAAAGAACTATATATGGAATCCGCCCAGATGAAAAGTAGTGGCAAACAAAGGAAGGGGCTGGTTGCTGATTCTGAGGCTAGATATAGAGCTCAACTAGAAGTGTCCCTTGTTGAAGAAGAGTATGAGGAACTGGTGAAAAAACATAATGAGCTAATCGAAGACATAATGACTTATCGTTCCAATTTATTAGGCTACACGGCAAATAAGTTGCCTAGTAGGTTGTAGGGAGAGGGTGTTGAATGACCGATATTGAACAATTGATGCAAAACAGTGAAGCAATGCGAATGCTCAAATTGGGGAATCCTGAGAGATCTAAAGATTTTAATCTCCCTAAGATGCCTATAGGGTTGTTTGATATCGAGAGAATGGTTGAAGAGCCACTTCGGAATATGATTCAAAATTCAAAAGACCCTAATGGAGCAATTGACAAGTTCGATACTGCATTGATGTTAAATAATTTGGGCATCGATATGGATACCGCTTTCTCAATGGCTAATATGGGATTTTCTTCTTCTGTTACAGGCATAGATACAAGGGATAAGAATTATTGGAATGCTTTGAAAACAAAAGCTCAACATACCCACTGGAACGATATGAAGGGCTTGAACATTTCCCTTTATCAAATGACTGGTAATAAGTGGTTTCGAGACAAGGCCGATGAATACAACTCAAAGATAATGAATAATCCAGTGTTCAATACCTATGGTGTTTTTGGTGATCTAGTTTTAGATTCTGTTCAACCTACCTTATCCGCTATAAAGTTTTTGGCGACTACCGCTTTGCTGTCTTGGATTCCTGGGGGAATTGCTAGCGCAGTGTGGAGTCCAGCAATTGGCAACCTTGTTACCGTAACCGGAGTGCTGGCCGCCAATGCTGTTAACTGGTTCACAGCTGGATATTCGCAAGCCGGAGATGTTTTGTACAACGTTATGCAAATGGAAGATGCGGAAGGCAATACGTTGCCCTGGGACTCTCTAGCTGCAGGAGCGTTGTATCATGGTCTTGCAGGGTTGATGGGTCTGGTCGAGTTAGGGTCTATGGAAATGTTCCCTTGGTATAGACATCTTAAAAATATGTTTACTGGTAAAGAATTACTAAAACACATGGAAAGAGGGTTTCTTGCAGCAACGAAGAACTTTCTATGGGAAGGGACTAAGGGAACGGCATCTGAAGCACTTGAAGAGGGGATTCAAACAGCCTTAGGTATTGGGTTTGAAAATGCTTTAATGGCTATGGCTAACAAAGAAGGTGCTAATTTTGAATTGACCTCAATTAAAGATACCACTCTAGAAGCTGGGAAAGCTGTCTATGAAGCCGGAAAGAGTATGCTCCTAACAAGTTTCTTAACAGCTGGAATTGGGCAGTCTGCATATTCACTTCGTCTCAGAGCTGAGGCTAAGAAAAACTTTACTCCTACGGCAAACTCAGTTGCTGTCGATTCAGGCCTTATTGGGGTTCCTAAAACTGCTGTTGAAGCAATGGAAGATGGAGTTGCTGTCGGTTCGATGCAACCGGTCAAAGTAGTAAATGTTGGGGACCACTTAGTACCGATTGATGATGTTGAGTTAAAGAAGGCGGCAAGAGCTGTTAAAAATGGTTTGGGAGCTATGGAGGTTATCGTAGTGGGCTTCCCGTCAATCGACACTTCCGATTTTACTGCCATGTTGCATCGAGCCGCTATTGCCACCGAAGGGAAAATTATCAACGACTCTGAACTAGGGTTTGAAACACAAGAAGATCTTGATAGAGCTATGTTCTTACTGGCCTTAAATGTTGAGGCTATTGAACAGAATGAGAAGGGAACTTCTATTGTTATTCGAAATGAAGATGGGGACATCACTAAGTTACAACTAAGTCTTATCAAAGAGGGGCAAAATTACGCCGAACCTGACTTATCCTATATTGACGATATTCAAGCTCCTTATTCATTAGCGACTATGGCCAAGGACAGGGCTTTAGAATGGCATGAGCGAAATATAATCAAAGAAGCGATTGGAGATCTTGTTACCCATACTAAGGGGCGACTCTCTTCAGTGGACCTAGAAGCCAACATCGATGCAGTAAAGCTGGTCGCAGATGCTTTAAAGATTCCTACCGACCAGATGCTCAAGGAAAATCTAGTTTTTAAGCTTGAGAAGGGAACCATTAAGGGGGAGCGTGGATACATTGAAAACGTAACGGTAGATGGGAAGAAACAGTATACAATCCATCTTTCAGATAAGGCTGATGCAACGACACTCTTACACGAATTGGGTCACTTTATCAGGGGGACAGCATCAAAAGAACAGCTGGTAGACTTTACTCAATATTACGGCAAAGGAGCTGAGGCCGTATGGATTGAAGATATTAATAAAGTTGGTGACAAGTACCATGTTGGAGAGCAGATCTTTGATAGTTTCGATGAGGCAAAGAGATTGATTGAAGCCAACGAAGAAGCTTTTGCTGACGACTTTGTGGCCTACCTAAGAACCGGTCAAGCTCCAACATCCGGACTAAGAAATATCTTCCAACGGCTGAAAGCAGTTTTATCTCGGTTCGTTAAGGAGTTTGGATATAATCTAAACCCATTTGTCAAAAATGCGTTTGATAGATTATTAGCCGGAGATCTCCAAGTTAATGAAATAGATTTAACTTCCAGTAATGCTCAAATGGCTAATCAAAAGCTTTACCAACTAAATTCTGATTATAAAGCAGTTGTTAATAGATACAAAGACACTGAGGTCTGGATGAAGGCCCCTAATGGAAACCCCACGAATCTCACAGAAAGGCAGTGGGTAATGGTCAGGACGCCAGCATTCAAGAGGTGGTTTGGAGACTGGGAAGCTGCGGAGAATTTAAAGTGGCTGTTATCTGGAAAGCCGATTGTTCAGCTTGTTGGAGATGAATTTAGAACAAATCTAGTAGATAGTGTTTCTGCATTTTATAATAAAATTGGTAATAGAGTAGAGCGACCTGGTATGGGAGAAGTGACCTTAACACGACATGATATCCAAGCATCAGTGGGACACGGAATAGGAAGAAACAAGGCAATTGCATTTGCTGCTGTTCCTGACGTAATAAGGCAAGGGCGAGAATTTAGTCGCACCGATAATTATAAAAATCGTGGATACACCTCTGTAGTAATTGCAGCGCCAATATCGATAAAGGGTGTTGAGTATATTTGTGAGGTTGTAATTAATCAAAGGGTTAATTCGAATAATTTTTATTTGCATGAAGTAGAAATAAAAGAAAAACTCCAGCTTGGTAACCAAGTACGAAATTACATGGATGAGCATCATCCAAACCGTAATACCAAAGCTGGAGCCTCTAGGCTCATAATATCAAAACTTTTGGCAGAAGGCAAGTTCGAATCATCAGTAATACAGGACAAACGCACCAAGGTGGCTCAAGCCCTAAATCTGTGTGATTTATAGAATCTGGTTTTAGGTTTCTTCCTAGTAGCTTCCCAGATTTTCAAGAAGAAGTATTGTTGATCTCTATATCCGAAGGCCTGTCTCCTAATAGTTTTGATGAGATTGTTGGTCCCCTCTAGTGGTCCGTTTGAGATAGGAAAGATTGCATGGTTT
>JBAYSE010000061.1:0-10084 GCA_041676265.1 Sphaerochaetaceae bacterium | reverse complement strand
ATGATTAAAGAGCGTAACCAAATTGCCGAAGCCTACCGCTCCTATGGAGCCGGTCAGCAGAGCCGCTGGAAGGGAAAGACCGAAAATGATAAGAAAAGTATCATTAGTAAGGCCTATGCTACTTCTGAGCAGATAAAAGGGGTAGCCGATGCCCAAGCCACCCAAATCTACGCTGAATCTTACGGCAAAGATCCCGAGTTCTTTGCCCTCTGGAGAACCTTGGAGTCTTACAAGAAGACGATTCAGGGGTTGGATAAAATCTTCTCAACCGATATGGAGTACTTCGATATCCTCTACGGGGTCGATTCGGATCGTTAAAGATTGAGGGTCACCGTAAGGTGGCCCTTTATTGACAGGCGGGGCAACGTCCCCTTACCGAGATCTCTACTTCGTCAGCTCTAAAACCTGCATCGAGTTCAATGAAGGGGAATTTTTTCTCATCGATGTCGTAGACTTTGCCACATCGTGTACACTTAAAGTGGATATGGGGCGTCATACAAGCATCGTAGCGTAGCTCCTTGTCTTCGATTGCTAACGCTTGAATCACTTTTTTTGTAACTAGGAGTGCCAAATTATTATAAACGGTGCTACGGGCAATAGAGGCACCCTGTTTAGTTAAGCCCGTGTAAATATCGTCGGCTGTGGGATGCACCCTGTTTTCCAAAAGGTAGCGGTAAACCATTACCCGGTGGAGTAGAGGGCGAACATCATGGTTCAACAAAACTTCGCTCTCGGGATAATCGATGGCTTTTTTCTCACTTGTCATAACTCTATTATCTAAACCAAAAGGGGCCTAAAGGTCAACCAAAATCGCCTCACGCGTGCTCTTCTAAGTTTATTTCGATTATATTATAGTGGTGGATGGAGGAGTTGTGCCTAAATTAAAAGTAATTGTTTTACTACTGCTCATTTCACTATTCCTCTTTAACGCCTGTGAGACCACCAAGGTGAGTACACCCCTCCCCTACAAAATCATAACGGGAACTGTTATGTACCCCAATATCGTCTATTTTCCATCGCGCTTACGCTTGGAGATTAATTTAATGGGGCGGAATCCCGGTACACAGCAGACTACCCTTTTTGTCAACCAAAATATTTTGAATCCTCAAAGATTCCCCCTAAACTTTATCCTCCGCTATGACCCGGCTGAAGTGGTGCGCTCTCTCGACTATTTCATAACAGTTGACCTCTACCGTGAGGGGCAGGATAGCCCCTCTTTAACCAGCGGTGAAATCCACTTGCCTTCCTTGAAGGAGAGCGATTCCGTTTATATTGAACTTAAGGCGATCAATTAACCCTTCTATGCATAAATATACATAAAAGGGTTGTTTTTAATTCATTTTTATGCAATAACTCGGTAAATGGGAGATAAAGATGAATAAAGAGAAAGTCGTATTAGCTTATAGTGGGGGGCTAGACACGTCGGTCATGTTAAAGTGGTTAGCCAATAAAGGGTTTGACGTGATAGCCTATGTGGCCAATGTGGGGCAGGCAGAAGACTTTGGTGAAGTGGAGAAAAAAGCCTACTCCAGCGGAGCGGCCAAAGTCTACGTTGAGGACCTCCGCCAAGAGTTAGTTGAAGAGTATATCTTGCACGCTTTGAAGGCCAACGCCCTTTACGAGGGACGCTACTTTTTAGGGACCAGTATTGCGCGTCCTTTAATTGCCAAACGTCAAATCGAAATTGCCCAAAAAGAGGGAACCCTCTATGTAGCCCATGGAGCTACCGGTAAGGGCAACGACCAAGTCCGCTTTGAACTCGCCTACTACGCCTTGATGCCCGAAGTCAAAATTATTGCCCCTTGGAAAGAGCGGGAGTGGTTAGAAGAATTTGAAGGGCGTAGCGATATGATTGAGTATGCCAAAAAATACTCTATACCCATCAAGGCCTCCCTCAAAAAACCTTACAGTGAGGACGAAAATATTTTGCATATCTCCCATGAAGCGGGGATTTTAGAAGACCCTGCCCTCCCCTGCCCTAAGGAGGTATTTTCCCACACTTTGAGCCCGCAAGAGGCTAACGACTTCGAGACGATTCTCAGTATTGATTTTATCGACGGGCAACCTACTAGGGTTGTCAATGAAAACGACGGCACTGAGTATAGTGAGCCCCTTGAACTTTTCCTCTACCTCAATCAAATCGGCCATGATAACGCCATCGGTCGCGTTGACATGGTGGAGAACCGCTATGTGGGAATTAAGAGTCGTGGCGTTTATGAGACCCCGGGGGGAACAATCCTTTGGTTCGCCCATCGTGACTTAGAGGGGATTTGCATGGATAAAGAGGTTATGCATCTCAGAGATATGTTGATGCCCAAATTTGCCGAACTGATCTACAATGGGTATTGGTTTAGCCCTGAGTTCGATTTCCTCTCGGCAGCCTTCAATAAGAGCCAGGAGTTGATTACCGGAACGGCTAAAGTCATCCTTTATAAAGGGAACCTGATTAGCGGAGGTGTCACGAGCCCCTACTCCCTTTACAATGAGGCTTTAGGGAGCATGGAGGTGAGTGGCGGTTACCGGAGTGAGGACTGTAAAGGGTTTATTAATATCAACGGGATTAGACTACAAGCCCACCATTACTGGTTGAAAGCGAAAGAGTTAGATACTACGCGTTGAGAAGGTCTCTTCGTAGTGCTCCACTCCCAGTTTTAAAATTTTCTCAATGTGGGCATCATCGAGGCTATAAAAGATTTTACGCCCCTCCTTACGATGGCGCACCAGACGCGAAACCCGTAAAAGTTTCAGCTGCTGGCTTATTGTTGATTGGTTCATCTGGAGCTTTTCAGCAATATTATTAACCGATAACTCGCCCTGCTTTAAGAGGAATAAAATCTTGAGCCGCGTAGCGTCACCAAACACTTTAAAGAAATCGGCGATATCGGTAATCTCCTCATCCAAGAAAAGAAGTCCCATGTTTTCTTCTCTGTCCATGCTCAAAACTTACCACACTCCCCCTTGATAAGCAATCAGGTTCTCTTTATCCTAGCGTTATGAAAAAGAGTATTGGATGGATTGGTACCGGAGTGATGGGGCGCTGGATGGCCCACCATGTTTTACCGTTAGCTTCTCAGCTCTATGTCCACAACAGAAGCCCCCATAAAACTTTAGAGTTAGTTGAAGAGGGTGCTATTGCCCTGGCGTCTCCGGCCGAGGTGGGCGCAAAAGCTTCCCTTATTTTCACCATCGTAGGCCACCCTGCTGATGTCGAAGAGGTCTATTTTGGCCCTAACGGTCTTTTTAGGACAATCAAAGCGGGGACAATCTTGGTTGACATGAGTACCACCAAACCCTCTTTGGCGCTAAAGATTGCCCAGGAGGCTAAGGCGAGGGATTGTTACAGCTTAGATGCCCCTGTATCGGGAGGCGATGTGGGGGCCCGCTTAGGCAAGCTCTCCATTATGGTTGGCGGTGAAGAATCTACTTACAACCAAATTCTCCCCTACTTTGCCAAAATGGGTAAAAGTACCCTGCAAGGTCCCAATGGCTCCGGTCAGCACACCAAAATGTGCAACCAAATTGTGATCGCCGGAACAATGATTGGGATGACTGAGGCCCTCCTCTACAGCGAGCGTGCCCTCCTCGACCAAAAGCGCCTAATTGAGACTATCAGCCAAGGGGCTGCCGGCTGCTGGACACTGGACAACCTAGCCCCCCGTGTGCTACAAAATGATTTCGACCCGGGCTTTATGGTGGATCACTTTGTAAAAGATATGCAAATAGCCCTCGAGGAGTGCCGGCGTATGGGGATTACCCTCCCCGGACTAACCCTTGTCGAGCAACTCTACAGAACTCTACAAGAGGCTGGAGAGGGCTCTCTGGGCACCCAAGGACTGCTGTTGGCTCTACGCCGCATTAACTCAAATTGAGTAGGGAGGAGTTATGGAGATAAAAAAAGAATTTGCAACCTTGAAACTACCCGATTTGGATGAAATACAAGTACCGGTAATTACCGATGTAATGGGTGATAAATCGATTGACGTTCGTAATTTGCGCAAAGAGACCGGCTACATTACCTACGACCCGGGCTTCGTCAATACCGGCAGTTGTACCAGTAGTATCTGTTACATAAATGGAGAAAAAGGGATATTACGCTACCGGGGTTACGATATCGAGGACTTGGTTAACAACTGCGATTTCGTTGAGGTTGCCTATCTCCTGATCAAAGGCGAACTGCCCAACTACGAAGAGCGGCGCCGTTATGCTGAGTTGCTTAACCGTGAGTCAATGCTCCACTACGATATGCAAAGTTTTTTCCGGCGCTACCCCTATGACGCCCATCCGATGTCAATCTTGGCGGCAATGTCGGTCTCCCTTTCGGCCTTCTATCCGGAAATGGAGGATATTGACCCCGAAGCGCAGGTTGACTTTGCTGTCACGCGCCTCATCTCAAAGATTAGGACAATTACCGCTTTTACCTACCGGCAGATGAAGGGTGAAGAGTTTGTCCCCCCCTCATTTAAGTACAGCTATGGGGAGAACTTCCTTAACATGATGTTTAAATCCCCGGTTAACGATTACCAGATAAACCCATTGCATGTTAAGGCCTTAAACCAACTCTTAATACTCCATGCCGACCACGAACAAAACTGCTCAACCACCGCCGTACGCTTGATAGCCAGTGCCGGAGCAAACCTTTATGCTTCGATTTCCGCCGGTATTTGTGCCCTTTGGGGACCCAAACATGGTGGTGCCAATCAGGCGGTCATAGAGATGTTGGAGAACGCCATTAACAACGGCCTCTCTGCCAAAGATATCGTGGCTCAGGCCAAAGAAAAAGATAATTCTTTCCGCCTAATGGGTTTTGGCCACCGTGTTTATAAAACCTACGACCCCAGGGCTCAAATTGCCAAAAGGCTGAGTCAGGAGATAATGGCTTTAAACGATACAAGTGACCCGCTGCTCGACTTGGCCCTTGAGCTGGAAGAGGTGGCCGTCAAGGACCCCTACTTCCAAGAGAGGAATCTCTACCCCAATGTCGACTTCTACACCGGTCTAATTTTTAGACGCTTAGGCATTCCCACGAATATGTTCACCTGTATGTTTGCCATCGGGCGCCTGCCGGGTTGGATTGCCCACTGGTTAGAGTGGACAAATGACCCCTACGGCAAGATTGGCAGACCTCGGCAGATCTACGAAGGGTTAAGCATCCGCCAAGTAAAACCTATTGACGAGCGCTAGGGGCGGCCTCTTTAGTTAGATTCAAGAGACCGCCGGCCAAAAGAATTGCCTTTTGGCGCTTACTTAAGGTAACCAAGGTCTCTATTTCAATCCCTTTGGTGGTATTAATGACAGTCACACGGGAGTGCTCTAGTTGTGTGTGTAACTCGAGGTTATCGTCGGCGGCGATTAAATTGTAATCCTCAGCGTTGATGAACTCCAAGGGGAGAATCCCAAAGTTAATGAGGTTGGCCTGATGGATCCTTTCAAAAGATTTGGCGAGGACCACTTTAACCCCTAAATACATGGGGCAAATAGCGGCATGTTCCCGTGATGAGCCTTGCCCATAAGAGAGGCCGGCAACGACGATGTTATCTATACCCTGCTGCTGATTGGCCTGTGCTCTGTCGTGGAAAGAGGGGTCGACCCCCTCAAAGGTGTAGTGGGCGTAAGCGGCAATGTTAGACCTATATTTCAGTCTGCTGCCGGCCGGCATAATATGGTCAGTCGTAATATTGTCGCCCACTTTAAGGGTGCAGACCCCCTTAATAGTTGCCTTAAGGGGAGAGCTCTGTGGAGGACCTCCAATATTCGCCCCCCTTTTAATTGCGACCTTAGAGCGCTCTTGGAGAGGGAAAATCAACATCGAGTCATCGACTAGGTAGTTTTCAACCTCCCCTACCGGCGGATACTCTATTCCATGGTCCCCTAGGGGGTCACAAAAGCGCCCTTTAAGGGCACTTAAAGCAGCCACTTCGGGGCTCACTAAATAGACTTGGGCACTCTTAGTACCACTGCGCCCCTCAAAATTACGGTTGTTGGTCCGCAGGGACACGGCATTGGTTTCAGGACTCATGTGGTTGCCGATACAGAAGCCACAGGCACTCTCGAGGATACGGGCGCCGGCACTAATCATCTTAGAGAGGGAGCCATCTTCTGAAAGCATTAAGAGAACTTCCCGTGAGCCGGGAGCAATGCCTAAAGAGACGTTGGGTGCGATGGTTTTACCGGCTAATATTTGCGCTACTCGGTGGAGTTCTGTGTAAGAGCTGTTGGTACAGGAACCGATGAGAACTTGATCGACCTTTAGGTGGGTCAGTTTAGCGATATCGACAATATTGCCCGGTGAATGAGGGGCGGCTGTCTTAGCGACTACTGTCGATAAATCGAGATGGAAAGTTTCAGCATAAGGGGCCCCTTGATCGGCGCTTAAAGGACGGTAGGCACCACCTCGCTTCTGAGCCTGAAGGAAGCGTTGGGTAACACTATCGCTGGGAAATAGCGAGGTAGTGACGCCGCACTCCGCCCCCATATTACAGATTGTAGCCCTCTCGGGAACGCTTAAAGTAGCTACCCCCTCCCCCGTGTATTCAAAAACGCTATTTACGTTGCCTTTCACCCCATAGTGCTCTAGGATTGTAAGAATCACATCCTTAGCCGTCACCCAAGGGGCCAATTTTCCGCTTAAGCGAATTTCAATCACCCTAGGAGCTATTAAGTGGAAAGCACCTCCCGCCATGGCAACGGCAATATCTAGACCACCGGCTCCGATGGCTACCATCCCTAAAGCTCCCCCTGTGGGGGTGTGGGAGTCGGACCCTAAAAGGGTTTTACCACTCGCGCCAAAGCGCTCAAGGTGGACTTGGTGACAGATCCCGTTACCCGGACGACTGTAGATGATGCCGTAACGCTGGGCAACGCTTTGCAGGTAGCGGTGGTCATCGGCATTCTCAAAGCCCACCTGGAGGGTATTGTGATCAACATAACTCACGGCCAGAGAGTTTTGGACTTTATCGAGCCCCAGTGCTTCAAATTGGAGGTAGGCCATGGTACCGGTGGCGTCTTGCGTTAAAGTTTGGTCTATTTTGATGGCAATAGGCTCGCCTTGCTCAAGTGAGCCCTCAACTAAGTGCTCTTTCAATATTTTGTAGGTTAAGTTTAAACCCATAATAATCACTCCTAAATTTCTATTTTTTCACCATAACTAACGAGACAATAGGCGGTATCATCACGAGCAGGGCCCCTGCTATTAAGACTTTTGAAAACCCATATTTTTGGTAGATACCTCCCCCAAAAATTGAGCCGAGCACTGTTCCTATGGTTAACAGTACTTCGTGAATCATCATCCGCTTGGCTCTATAAAGACTCCCTGAAGCCCCGTGGAAAATACTCATAGAGTAGGCACAGGCAAACAGTATTCCGTAGAGGAAGAAGAAGATAAGGTAGTGGAAGTAGCTGGTGGCTAAGACTCCCAAAAATAGGAGCGCTGCCACCGCCACTTGCGTTAACAGAATAAGGGATTTTTTGAAATGCCACCCTTCAGTTTTGCCTAGCACTATGAACATGAGGACGGTAACCAGTCCCCTCAGCGCCAACAACGAGCCCACGAGGGTCTCACTGAAAAGGTTTAAATCTTGGGCATAGAGGGGGAAAATTGTGAGGGTAACGGCTAAGGCTGTATAGACGGTTAAAACTCCCGCCCAAGAGATAAATCTTAAAGGGGTACTCTCATCTTGAGAGGTAGAGTTTAGAATCCGTTTATGTTCAGAGATTGCATCATCTTCATCAAAAATTACCCTTTTGGCGATTAGCAGCAGGAGAGTAACGGCGAGAAAGAGGATTATGGCTAAACTTAGAGGTAAGGTGGTGTTCAGCTCTACCAGAGCTCCCGTCAACAGTGGCGAGAGGGCTAACCCTAAACTCCATGCGACATTGAAATGGCTAGTGGCTTTATTGAGCGCTTGCCCCTCTTTACCCCTGGCGAGCCACGACTCTATTTGAGGCCATAAAAATGCCATAGCCGCCCCGTAGATAACCAGAGCTGTGAAAGCGACGGCTACCTGTGAAGTGGCTAGAATAGTTGTCACCGCACAGGCCATCATAAGCATGGCAATTATAACACTGTTGTAGGGTTTCAAGCGTTTAGTGAGTGGCTCCAAAACGATACAGGCTACCAGATAGGTAAAAGTGTAGATTGAAGCGGAGACTCCCACTAGCTGGGCCGTTAAATTAAAATGGTGGCGCATGCGGTAAACCAGGGCGAGGTTAACCATAGCAATCGTAAACTGAGCCACAAAAGAGGTAACGTTGATCACTCTCCCTTGGTAAAGAGCTTCTCGTGTTTTATTCATATGTTCTATTTGTACCGATTATTTGAAAACGGTACAAGAGGCCAAGATATTGAAAACTTCGCCTTAAATCTGCTAACATAACAGCATGAACATCCTTTTAGCAAACAGGCCACTATTTGCAGCGCTTCTGGCGGCTTTTATAGCGCAGTTATTGAAGCCTTTTTTGCAGTGGCCTTTTGAGAAAAAGTTTCTCAAAGAGCTCTTTATAAGTACAGGAGGGATGCCTTCCAGTCATACTGCCATGGTTGTCGCTTTAGCTACCTCTGTCTTTCTGGTGGAAGGGGGCAAGAGCCTCCCCTTTGCCGTTACACTCACCTTTGCCTTGATTATCATCCACGACTCTATGGGAATTCGGCGTGCCGCCGGTAAGCAGGCCAAAGTCCTCAACGATTGGAGCCGTATCCTCAACCAAATTCATGAAGATGGACAATTTACCATAGAGAACCTTAAAACTATGCTAGGACACAGTTTTATGCAAGTTTTGGGGGGAATCCTTCTAGGGCTCCTCTGCGGTTTCTTCGTTAGTATCTATTAAAACATCCGGCTCACACTAACGTCCCTGCCTGTCCACCCTTGAGAGCGTGCCCATTGACGCATCTCGGTGGCTTCATCTTGATCGCCTTCATGGATGGTGCGAAGCATATCTACATAGCCGTGGACATTGCCACAGTCGTCAAGCACATTCAAACCATCTTTGGCTATACAAATCGGTTTGAGATTGGCGATAACCTTGGTAGCAATTTCATTGTCAACCACTTGATTGTTCCTAGAGAATTCCCTAACCAATGAGATGTCTACCTGCCACCTATCGCCATAATCGTAGTAATAACTAAGTTCTTTGGTTAGGGGCATAATCTCTTGCGGTTCCGCTGCCTTCAGAAGTTTTTTAAATTGCCTTAAATTATACATATAGTCGCTCCTATTGCGGGGAGCTTGCTTTCGCTCGCCCTCTGCAATGATAATATCGCGGTAGTGCTTGTACACCGCAATAGAGCTTTTGTCGGTTGCCAAAGCAACCGCCTTGGCCGTCTTGATATCAGTTGGTGTCTGGGAGAGAATGTCGCTCAACCGGAGGCTCTCCTTCAAAATATGTGGCATACCATTATCAAAAATGATTCCCCATAGAAGGTCTTGTAGCGTTGCATCCTCAATCCTGACTTTCTTAGGCTTCTCCTCTTTTTTCCAAAAGAGTGGACTTACATCTAATATTGGGTGGCGCATTGCCAAATCTTGAATCTCCGCCTGGTTTTCTACCCAGTACTCGCTATAACCTCCATATCGATACTGCTTTAGATACTTCGACCGCATCCATGTCCTCGGACTCTGAGTTTCGTCGTAATCGTCATCCCAAAAGGTATCGTCGAAGACGGTATTTGGAAAGGCAAGGTAATAGCCGAACACGGGGGCGATTTCCAAGAATTTTCCGCCGGTCAGTGCTTGAAACAGAGGCTTAGGTAGCTGAAAATCGTGTAAATGGGTGTTCGTCCAGCCAAAAGCCACATTGATAAGAAAATGAAGCTGATGCAACGCCATGGAAGAGGGCACGATGATATCGCGCGAAATTGACTTTTTAACGGCGCCATATTTCGCCAAGATTTTAGCATCATTGGCGTCCATGGACTCAAGTTGGCTATCGCATAATTCCAAATGAAGGAGCATGGCAAACGGAGTTTTTTTATCACTGGGCATTGCTGTGGTACTCAAGCCTTCAACCGTTGTTTGTCGGCGAGAGCGACTTACCTGAGCATATGCACGGTTTCGCTCACGATACTTGGCGCTACGCCTAGCCGTGT
>JBAYSE010000060.1:0-10289 GCA_041676265.1 Sphaerochaetaceae bacterium | reverse complement strand
CACCAGCGGAATATTAGAGCCAAAGGCAATCCCCTTGGCTGTTGCATAACCCACGCGCAGTGAGGTGAAAGAACCCGGCCCTTCAGAGGTGAGTACTAAATCGAGGTCTTTAAGTTTAAGGGGTACCTTTTTGGCCAAAAGAACAATTTCACTCATCAACTCTTCACTAAAATTCTTACCCCCCATTTTTGTCTGACTTATGTAGAAATCTTCACTCTTTAAGGCAATATGGAGCAGAGTGGCTGAGCTTTCAATGGCTAATATTTTCACCTTTACAATCCCTCCACACTTATTTCTCGCCTCCCATCGGCATTTATTGCAATGGTAAGTCGCACTACTCCAGAAGGGAGAATGGCGTTAATCCGCTCAGCCCATTCTATGGCTACAAAACCAGGATTGTAGAGCATCTCTTCCCCCCCCATCCCCTCAAACTCCTCTACACTCCCTATGCGGTAGAGGTCTAAATGGGTCAAGTTCACACGTCCCTCATACTCTTGAACGAGGGTAAAGGTGGGACTGACTATCGCTTCATCAATCTGTAGCGCTTCTGCCATCCCTTTGACCACTACACTTTTACCGCTACCTAAAGGGCCACTTAAAGCCACTATAGCACCTTTTTCTCTAGAGGCGACAATTAAGCGCCCAATGGCCCTTGTTTCGCTCTCATCGGTGGTGTAAAAAATCTGTTTAGAGCTCATCACCTTCCCCTTGTGCGAGCTCCCTTTGTAGATATTGAACTCCCGGGTCATGGGGGTCGATCGCTACGGCCCGCAACATCAGTTCATAGGCGCGGTTCTCTTCGCCATCTCTAAGGTGGATAAAGGCGAGATTACTGAGGATTTTAACGTTGTCTTCTTCAAGCTCCAGGGCAATTTCAAGGTAGTCCTTACTGAGCTCTCTATTGCCCAATTCTAGGGCGCAGATTGAGAGTTCATTGTAGATATCGGCATTCTTTTCACCTAATTCTAAGCATTTTAAGAAAGCCTCTTGGGCACTTTGGTAGTCTTGGAGTCTCCGGTGAGCCCACCCTTTAATGAACCAAGGTCCCCACTGTTTAGCATCATTACTGATGAATGTCTCACTGAGAGCTAACGCCCTTTCATCGTGTCCTAATTGCATCGCATCAAAGGCAGCATAGAGGGTCCGCTCGTTATCGATGCGGTTTTTTAGCGCATCGGTTTGTTGTTCTATGAGATCCCGTTTTGCCCCTTTTTCAGCGACTTTCAGGTAGTTATTGAGATGTTTAAGGGCAATCTCATCGTTACCTAGGTAGAGGTTTAACATGCCGTACTCTCCTAAGAGGAGCTCAGAATTAGGAAAACGCTCTAACCCTCTTTGTAACGTAGCCAGCTGCTTCTCTATGGCCGCATCATAGGCTTCTGTCTGCTTTTTATCGCGGGCTAAACGGGCTTTTTGGCCGTAAACAAGGGCAAGGTTAACATAGAGTTGCTCCTCTTCGCTCATGAGGTTGAGAGCCGCTGAAAATAGCTCTTCAGCAAAATCGTAATCCTCAGCTTTAGCCCTGGCAATTGCCGCCAGTTGGAGCTCTTTGACAATCTCAGGCTGTAGCGCCAAAAGAAGTTTTTGGTAGTAGGTAAAGTGGGGGTGGGTTGGTTGGTGGGCTATAATCTTGATTAGCCCTGAGGCAATCATTGCAAAACTTATCCCCTCACCAGAATCTATTTTTGCACTCCCATCAGCGATCTGGACCGGCAATTCAACTGCCGGGTCGAAAGTGAACCCTTCAATAGATTGCCCTAATCCATCCGGCAGGGTTATGAAAACAACATCGTCTAAATGTGGCATGTAATTATTTCCTTATAAGAAGGGCTGCGGTGCTGCTCAGGTTATCTCTTGAACCTAAGGTCCAAGGGGGATCCTTGTTGTCGAGCATTCTGTTCCTTAAAAAGGAGGTTACTCCCCAGGATCAATTCAACTCGACTATACCAGATCCCATTTGTGTAGTTTGAGCCAAGAGAACTCACACTTCACAGTCACCGCAGACCCAAATAAGTCTAACCTAATGATACCATAGTCGTAAAGAAAACGGAACCGATTGGTTCCGTTTTACCAGCTCTTAAGCGTCTATTAACCTTCAAAATCTTCAATGGAGACTTCGTCAATAGTTTGACCGGCGCCTCCGGTGAATTGATCGGCAACAGCCAAGTCTTCAGAGAGCGAATCAAGTATCTCAATGTCATCGAGTCCCTCAATAGTATCGAGATGTTCAAGGGCATTGCCGATGCTTTCAGCAATCAACTTGCTATCAGCACTAAAGGTATCGGCATACTTTTGCAACTCGGTGTTGTGCACTGAGAGGACATCGATTTCGTCGTTTAGCTCCTCAATCTTGTTTTCTAGGTTGTGGATCAATACGGTAGCTTTAATAATACGTTGTTCAAGCAGTTTGACTTTATCAAGGGTCGTCATCTTGCAGACCTCCTGTTCCTTAATATTTAGTTCAGGGCGGTTTTGACCTGAGCAACTAACTGTGAAAAAGCTACTTTATCTTCAATAGCCATATTGGAAAGAACTTTACGGTTAATTTCAATATTGGACAATTTTAAGCCATGCATAAACTGAGAATAGTTGAGACCCTCAGCCTGTACGGCCGCCGATATACGGCTAATCCACAACATCCTGAAATCTCTCTTGCGACGTTTGCGGTCACGGTAGGCGTATTGACCAGCCTTGTGCATGGCATCTTTAGCTGTCCTGAAATTGGTGCTACGACGACCTCTGTATCCTTTTGTCTGGTCTAAGATCTTTTTACGGCGATCTTTTCTTTTAGTTCCATCTACTGCTCTTGCCATTACTTCTCTCCTTTCCTAAAACTCGTACGGAAGCAAGATTTTAACTCTCTTGGCTTCGGGATCACTGAGCACACCCGCTTTGCGTAGTTGGCGTTTACGTTTGGTGTTTTTCTTGGTCAGGATATGGCGCGTCCCCTGTTTACTGTAGAGGACCTTTCCGGTTGCTGTTACTTTGTACCGTTTCGCAGCAGATTTTCTTGTTTTCATTTTTGGCATAATTAACCTCATTTTGCGTCCCTAAGGAACAAGAAGCCCTTGGGACAGCTAATATTTTATCCTTACAGGATTATTTCTTACTTTTGGCCGGACTAACAAAAAGGCTCATCATACGCCCCTCCATCATAGCCGGCCGGTCCAGATTATAGGAAACACCCTTTTCAGTCAACATCTGAAGGATGTTATCGAGAACCACTTTTCCCAATTCGGTGTGGGCCAATTCCCTTCCCCTGAAACGGATTGAAACCTTTACTTTGTTTCCATCGGCCAAAAACTCAGCAATTGCCTTAGTTTTGAACTCCATATCGTGGCGCTCAATTTTTGGTTGCATCCGGATCTCTTTAAGTTTAATAATCGTCTGGTTTTTTTTGGCTTCACGATTCCGCTTTTCTTGTTCGTAGCGGTACTTGCCATAGTCGATTATCTTACAAACAGGGGGGTTAGCATTTGGAGAGACCTCTACAAGATCTAAGTCGGCTTCTTCAGCGAGGGCAATAGCTTCGTTTACACTCATAACTCCTCTTTGAGTTCCTTCTGCATCAATGACACGCACCTCATCTGCTCTAATCTGTCGATTAATCCTTAATTCTTTAATAGCCAAGTGCTCTCCTTTTGTCACTTAAAAGACCGAAATATAGTTTTTAGGGGCTTTTTCCCCACCGCCTAGACTATAACACAAGGCCCCCGCTTTCGTCAAAGGGGGACCTTGTAATGCTATAAAATTACCCTTTTAGGCTTTACCTGCAGAACCCAATACGTTCTCATTTTTATGGATGTACATCTGTTTGAGAGCCTCACGGGCCGGTCCTAAATATTTACGGGGGTCAAATTCACTCGGTTTCTCAGCGAGGGTCTTGCGAATTGAAGCGGTCATTGCTAGGCGGCCATCACTGTCGATGTTAATCTTACATACGGCCGATTGAGCAGCTCTCCTCAATTGTTCCTCAGGAATTCCAATAGAATCGACTAGTTTGCCACCGTATTCGTTGATAATTTTGACATACTCTTGGGGAACAGAAGAAGACCCGTGCAGAACAATCGGGAAATTAGGTAACTTTTTCTCAATCTCCTCTAAGATGTCAAAACGGAGTGGCGGGGGAATGAGGATGCCCTCTGCGTTACGTTCACACTGCTCAGGTTTAAATTTGTTGGCACCATGACTGGTCCCTATCGAAATCGCCAATGAATCGACTCCGGTACGTTTGACAAAGTCAATAACTTCTGCCGGTTCGGTGTAGGTTGAGTGCTCGGCCATTACTTCGTCTTCAATACCGGCCAAAACTCCCAATTCACCCTCAACGGTAACATCAAATTTGTGGGCATACTCAACAACTTTTTTAGTTAAGGCAATATTCTCCTCGTAAGGGAGGGAAGAGCCATCAATCATGACCGAAGAGAAACCGTTGTCGATACACTCTTTACAGGTCTCATAAGAGTCCCCATGGTCTAAGTGTAAAACAATGGGAATCTCGTAGCCTAACTCTTTAGCGTACTCGCCGGCACCTTTCGCCATATTTCTCAGCAAATTAATATTGGCATAATCGCGAGCCCCTTTAGAGACTTGCAAGATAACGGGCGATTTTGTCGCAACGCAAGCTTGAATAATTGCCTGTAATTGTTCCATGTTGTTAAAGTTGTAAGCAGGAACGGCGTAGGCGCCTTTAATCGCTTTAGCAAACATCTCTTTGCTGTTAACCAGACCAAGGTCTTTGTATGAAGTCATACGGATTTTCACTCCTTTGCATTAAATTTTCTTAGCATCTTGATTTAATCTACTTCTTTTAGCTTCTATTGGTCAACCACGCCAAAGAGATTGACCAGCGCCATAGGGGTTGTTAAAGTAGCTTTATGCGCACCAAAATCGTTATATTGATTATTCTCCTTCTCCTTATAGCCATGTTGTTCTTTTTTTGGTTTACCAAGCGTGAAATCCTCTACGTTACAACGCCAAGTGATACTAACTTTAACGCTCTTAGGTGGAAATTTGCCAAAGAGGGGTGGGTCTTCCGCCCTCTCATTATCGCTCCTAATGAACTCTTAAATAAAGAGCGCCTAAACACCTTAATTGGGCAAAAAGTACGCGCTCAGAGTGCCTACGTAGTGTGCTCAGAACTGGTCAGTTACGCCTTAGAGGGAGAAAAGTTAAAGTTCCCCCATAGTGTTGGCTTGGCTAACGTGTCGAACTTCGATTACCGCATGGTAGAGACCGATCGGCGCGAGTGGCAATTAGCCGCCAAGGGGGCACTAAACTTAGCACTCCAAACTCCGCTGGCGACCCTTCTGCTCTACAGTGGCGATGATGATGAAGCTGTTGGAGCGGCCCGTATCTTTGAAGAAAATTTTAAAGGGGCCCTGTTAGACACACTTGCAGTGAACGAAAGTAGCCGTAAGCAAATGGAGGAGTTGGCCACTAGAATTGAAACTAGGGGTACGCTGTTGGTAGTTGTCCCCTTCTTAAAGAACTTCGCCGCTCTTCTCAACAGTGGCCCCTTGGAAGGGGTGCGGTGGATTGTGAGTGAGGAGTACGCAGAGATGGTGAAAAAAGAGAGTTTGGAGGGGGTTGTCGGTGTTGACCTCTATAACTCTCTCCTGCCTCTCTTGAAAGAGGGAAGGGCCGTCAAAGGGGAGTATCCTCTGGTAAAGGGGTACCAGCCTAGGCGAAAAGGGCTTCAAAATTTCGCGCTATAATCGCAATCATCTCAAGATAACTGACCTCTTTTAGTCGAGCAACCTCTTTATAGATTTCACCAATATAGAGGGGGGAGTTGATCTTACCCCGATAGGCTTGAGGAGCTAAGTAGGGGCTGTCGGTCTCTAAGAGGAGCCTGTCGGAGGGGACTCTTTTTAAGACCTCTCTGAGAGTATTGTTCTTTTTATAGGTAATTGGCCCGGCAAATGAGATAAAAAGGCCTTTATTGAGGGCTACTTCGGCCAGGGGCCAAGTGGAAGAGAAACAATGGAGTATCCCCGAGTAGGGCAAATCAACCCCTTTTAGGAGGCGCATCATCGCCTCGTCGGCTTCTCTGACATGGAATATTAGGGGCACTTTGAGGGTATTTGCCAGTTCTATTTGGGCACTACACAGTTTTATTTGGGCTTCGGGGGTTCCGTAATTCCAATAGAAATCGAGGCCGATTTCTCCTAAAGCATCAATTTTAAACTTTGTGCAAAGTTCGGTAAAACTGTCTAGTTGCCCCTCTAAAGGCTCTTGAGCAGCCCACGGGCCCAATCCGGCCGCTATTTTTATTTGAGGGTAATCTTTGAGGAGTCCACGGCGCTCCTTAAGATCTTCACGACCAAGCCCGATGTCAATGCCACCCTCAAAACCTTGGGCAAAAAGATTGTCTAGTAAGTCGATAATAGCGACCCCTTTTTGGCGGAGGGCTAATAGGTGGAAGTGACTGTCAATTAGACCTTTCATAAACATCACTTTAGCAATAGGCCAAAAAAAGGTCCAGCAACGCCGGACCTTGGTTGGGGTAGTAGCAATCTACTTCTTTTCCCGTTTGAAACACATAAACCAGTCGAGACAGTACATATCATCGTCTTTGCTCTCCATCCGCTCTTTAGCAGTCCCGCAGGAGCCTGGAGTGGGGACAATGACGTCATCACCGGGTCTCCAGTCGGCGGGGGTGGCAACTCCGTCGGCATCGGCTTTTTGCAATGCCAACATGATACGCTTAATCTCATCAAAGTTACGCCCCATTGAGAGGGGGTAGTAGAGAATAGTTCTAATGATCCCCTTGGGGTCGATAACAAAGACGGCCCTTACGGCTTGGGTATTACTTTGACCCGGTTGAATCATCCCGTATTTGTTGGCGACGTCCATCTTAATATCTTCAATTAAGGGGAAGGTTACATCGAGATTTTTCATCCCTTTCCACTCGAGCTCACCAATTCTTCGTAGCCATGCAATATGGGCATACAGCGAGTCGACAGAGAGACCGATTAACTCGGTGTTAAGTGCTTTGAAGTCGTCCATCATTGCAGCAAAAGTCATAAACTCAGTAGTACAAACAGGGGTAAAGTCAGCGGGGTGAGAAAACAGGATAACCCATTTTCCTTTGTAGTCTTCGGGGAACTTAATAGTTCCTTGGGTGGTAACAGCGGTAAAAGCAGGTGCTGCTTCTCCAATCAACGGCATGGTGGTTTGTTTGATTTCTTCCATTTTTGAATCTCCTATTTAATAAAAGTTAGCACAAATTAACTGTTTCTATAATAGGAACGATTACTAGTTATGTCAACTGCTTTTTCCATTAAAAGGAGATAATGAGAGTGACTATGTCACAAACTTTTAATAGATTAAGCGCTAGCTTTGCTTAGAGTATTATTTGGAGAGGCTAAATCTGCAGCGTAAAATAACGGGAGATGTTGGGCCTAAGTTAAGGCATACAGGCCACTACTGTCCAGCAGAGTGATGCCACCTCTAGAGAGGGCCACCAGTCCATCTTCTTGAAAGCGACTCAACATCCTAGTTACAACCTCCCTAGCCGTTCCCAAATCGTGGGCGATGGCTTCGTGGGTGATTGCGAAGGAATCGTTGGAGGCGATGGCTGCTTGCTCCAGCAGATGCATAGCTAACCGGCGGTCAAGGCTCATAAAAACAATCTGCTCCACAACCCACATCACATCACTAAAGCGCGACGAAACAATTTCATTGGTGAAATTTTGGACAGCCGAGTTAGTTTTGCCCACTTCCTGGTAATTATCGGTGGCTATGCGCAGTAGAGTGGTCTCTTTTTCGGCTTGGATGTGGACATCAAATGAGATGTTACGAATCATGCAAGAGGAGGAGAGAACACAAACATCCCGTTCAAAAAGGCGGTAAAGAGTGATCTGTTTCCCCGATTCGCCAATGATGTAAATTCTGAGTTGACCGGAGACCACTAATAACAGGCCGGTACATTTGTGGCGGTCTTCGTGGACAATTGTCCCTTTACCGTGGGTGAAGCGGATAGTTCCCTGGGTTAATATCTCTCTTTCAGAGTCACTCACCGCCTGCCAAAAGGGGAGATTCTCCTCCAGTACTTCTAAATCTGATTTCTCCAACATTGCTAACATACTAATGGAAAAGAGGCATTGGGGACAAGATGTCGGCTAAATCTCTTTTTTATCGCAGGCGTAGGGGCATGTGGCACACGAAGAGTGGCAACCACTACTGCTCTTCTTGGAGAAAAAAGACCTGTACGTGATAAATCCTAAAGCTCCAAAAATAATTAATCCAACTATAATACTAGCCATTTCTAGCTCTCCTAAATAAAAAGTCTCCCTATTTGATAAACCAACAGTGCTGCTACGTAGGCCACCCCTAACTGGAAGAAGATAGTAGCCCAAGTCCACTTAGCACTCTGCATCTCCCGCTTTATAGCGCCAATCGTCGCCACACAAGGGACAGCAAAGACGGTAAAGATCATAAAAGCATAGGCACTTAAGGGGGTAAAGAAAGCCCCGATAGAGTGTAGGAGATTGGCGTCGCCTTCAGCAACATTGCCGAGGCCTAAGACGATACCGAAGGTCGCAACGATTGTCTCTTTCGCCAACAGCCCGGTAAGGGTGGCAATCGCTACTTGCCACGAACCAAATCCCAAGGGGGTAAAGATGGGGGCAATTAGTCGCCCCAGTGAGGCCAAAATACTATCTTGAGTCTCAACGAACTGGAACGACCAACTGGTCGATTGTAAAATCCAGATAACGGCAGAGGCCAAAGCAATAATGGTTCCCGCTTTCTTAATAAACTCCTTACCGCGGTCCCACATATGTCTGAATACATTTCTCATCCGGGGGAAGTGGTAGGGGGGGAGTTCCATAACAAAAGGTGAGGGATCTCCTCTGAAAGGTTTTGTCTTCTTAAGGAAGATCCCCGCGATAATTACGCCTACAATTCCTACCGCATACATTGATGAAGCTACCCAGGCACTATTGGGGAAGAAAGCTCCTACCAAAAGGGCAAAAACGGGTAGTTTGGCACCACAGGGAATGAAAGGGGTGAGCATGATTGTCATACGTCGGTCGCGTTGATTCTCAATTGTACGGGTGGCTAAAATGGCAGGGACAGTACAACCGGTTCCAATTAACATGGGGATAAAAGATTTACCACTGAGGCCGAACTTGCGAAAGATACGGTCCATGATAAAAGCAACGCGTGCCATATAGCCACAGTCTTCCATAAATGAGAGGAAGAAAAAGAGGATCATCATTTGCGGGACGAAAGTTAAGACCGCTCCAACGCCTCTAATAATTCCATCGGTTAGAAGGCCCACCAACCATGGCGAGACTTTAATCGAGAGGAGGAGAGTGGCCAGATTACCACCGATGAAGTCCTCAAAGAGCCACTCAATCGATTCTACAAAAAAATCGCCAACACTTTGGATAGAGAAGTAGTAGACCCCCCACATGATGATAAAGAAGAGGGGGAGGGCTAGCCAACGGTTAGTAAATACACGGTCGATTTTATCGCTTAGGGAGAGTTCGCCTAAGCGGCGCCCCTTTATATGGCACTCTTTGAGGATATTCTCAATGTATATGTAGCGGTCGTTAGTTATTAGTCCTTCACTCCCGTCATCAAGTTGTTCCTCAGTTGCTACGATGATGGCTTCAATTTGTCCTTTAATGACTTCGTCTAAGTGTAAGCGTTCAATGACTTTATCATCCCGCTCAAAGAGTTTGATAGTAAACCACCGCTCTGTTTCAGGGGTAACTAACCCCTCTATAAGGATTTTTATCTGGCCCAGGGCTTCTTCAATGGGAGAAGAAAAAGTCGCCAACACCCCTCTATCGGTGGCTCTGGTTATGATTTGCTCGGCGTTTTTTAGCAACTCTTTTAGCCCACTGCCGGTAACGGCACTGGTTTCGACGACCCTACACCCTAAAGCTTCGCTCAGTTGCTTTGTGTCGATTTTGTCTTTGCTCTTTTGAACTAAATCGATCATATTGAGGGCTACTAAAACGGGAATCCCGGTTTCGATGAGCTGGGTAGTTAAATAGAGGTTTCTTTCAAGGTTGGTGGCATCTACCACATCTATGATAAGGTCGGGTTTGCCGTCGATTAGATAGTCGCGAGTAACTACCTCTTCTAAAGTATAAGGGGAGAGGGAGTAGATTCCCGGTAAGTCGACAACTACAAAACGCTTGTCGTTCTTAAGATACCCCTCTTTTTTTTCAACAGTGACGCCCGGCCAATTCCCGACGTATTGCAGGGACCCGGTGAGTTCGTTAAAAATCGACGTTTTCCCGCTATTAGGATTGCCCGCTAAAGCAATT
>JBAYSE010000059.1:0-10401 GCA_041676265.1 Sphaerochaetaceae bacterium | reverse complement strand
TATCTCGGCCGGTCCACCTTTTACCGTTGAGTAGGCAAAGGAGGTTCCTGCTAAAAGTTGAAGTGGATTTTCCAGCTCTTCATCGGCTAGGATAATCGCTCTGAGTGCCTCTAAGGCTCTGACCATGGTACTCTTTCCAGCCCCGTTAGGACCTATAATCGCCAACGATTTGATTACTTTCAGGCGGTCGGAAATCTCCACCACCTTATCTTCCTCCAACCGTTTATCGCGGAGCGCCTCGTAAGAGACGGTTTGCCGCGTCTCAACTGAGCGAAAATTAGATACTGTGATATCTAGTAGCATATATCCCTCCCCTCATAATATTTCGTGGAATTGACTGTAAAGTAAAATCAGGCATAAACATTCTTAACGGTGATTATATCCTGTTTTTAGTATTTGGTATAGAATAAATAAGACAAATATTATTTTCAGGTAGTTAACTAATACTCAATGAGCTTTTGAGCTCTGATTTGCGCCTCGGAGAAGGGGTGTTTAACGGTGACTATTTCACTAACCAAATCGGCCTCTTCAATTAAAGCTTGTGGAGCATTGCGACCCGTTACCACCACATGGGTCTGTCCCTTACCGTGGCTCAACATCTCGACAACCTCATCGAGAGGCAGGAAGTTTTCCTGTAAGGGGTAAGTTAATTCATCAAGTATCAAAAGATCGAGCTCTGCGGTAATCAACAGCTCCTTCGCCCGTTGCCACCCTTTCAAAGCCGCTTGCCGGCTAGGCTCTTTAGTTTTGTCCTCCCAAAGGAATCCCGCCCCATAATTTTCCCAGAGCACCCCCATTTTAAGGGCACTGTGCTTCTCTCCGGTCTTTAACCCCTCCGGTTTTATACACTGCAACACGGCACACTTTGCTCCGTGGCCCAATGCTCTAAAGAGGAGCCCCAGCGCCGCTGTGGTTTTCCCCTTACCATCGCCTGTATAGATTATTAATAGTGGAACTCTCTCCATGCAAACTCCTAAAACTGCCTCTCGGCCTCCCCCTGTTCAGCTTGGTAACGGATCATCCTGTCGAGCTGCCTTTTCACCTTGGCTGAGGCACTTTGGTGATAAACTTGGCGCATTAAATCGATGGCCTCTGCTCTATTTTGCTGCGCCTCCATGATAAGGGCTGCGTTGTACCCCGCAGCAACCTGACCGCTACGCCTGAATTCGCTTAGGAAAAGATCGTAGGCATAATTCAAACGCCCCTCCTCAACTGCTTTATAAGCCTCCTCGAGCCTCTCAATTTTAGGTTTATTGCTCATTAACGAGAAAGTTACGATCTCCCTTCTGGGGGTGAGGGCATCGGCAACTTCGCCAATTAGCTCTTTACCCATCTCGAGCAAAGAGTGAGATAAACTGGGCGCATAGATAGTCGGCCCCTTCTCTACGTCTAAGGCGTAAGAGAATTCTTTCCGCCGATAGTACGCATCGCTGTAGACAGTGCGCCCGGTTTTGACATCAACCACTTGAAATGCTACCTCTAAGAGGAGTTTCTGCTGTAAGTTGTAAAGGGTCTCCTCCTGGCCCTCATCACTGGTCTCCTTGCGCGCCCAAATATACTCTTCCACCTCCAAGCGTTTCACCTCAACATCCAAATAAGCCTCTCGGCTACTCTCAGTGAGGAGAAAATAGTCCCGTAGGGCGAGCTTATTCCTCAATTCCCTGTCTAAATTATTGGCCAATTCTCGTTCAAAAAAGTTCCCATAACCCGAAAAAACTTTGAAAGGGGCGTTACCGCTCAAGTCCTTAACAACATAACTGGGAGCCTCATTGAGAAAAAAACGGTAGGGTTTGACAGCCAACAGTGTCAGCTCACGGTAATCGGCCATAGAGTACTTGGCCGGAATAAGGCGTTCTACGGCCACTTGGGTAGCACAACCGGTAAAGACAAGCAGTAAGAGCACTAATGCAACCACAAATTGGACAATTCTTTGCATACTAAAATCCCTCCTGTAAATAACGGGTGGCCACCTTTATCGCCTCAATCAAACTAACAGCACTCGCTTTGCCTTGACCGGCGATATCGAAAGCTGTTCCATGGTCAACTGAAGTGCGTAAAATAGGGAGATTCCAAGTGACGCTAACGGTTCTCTCAAAATCTAAAGTTTTAGTGGCTATATGGCCTTGGTCATGGTAAAGCGAGAGCACTGCCCTAAACTTACCCATCTTAGCTAAATGGAAAACAGAGTCTGCCCCTATGGGACCGACAACTTTGAGTCCTTCACTTTGCAGACGCTCAACTGCCGGTATAATCGCCCGTTGCTCTTCATCGCCAAAGAGTCCGCCGTCGCTACCATGGGGATTGAGAGCCGCAACAGCTAAGGGGAGGCTTTGATCGAAAGCTCCTTTGGTGGTCAATTGGTAGGCCGTTTTAGCCGCCTCATAAACGCGCTCCGCAGTCACTGCATCACAGGCATCTCTGAGGCTCAAGTGACGTGTCATAAAAAAGACCTTCAAATTCAACGTCTCAAACATGGTTACAGGGGCAACACTTGCCGTCAGTTCTCCCAGTATCTCGGTGTGGCCAATGTGGTTAATACCGGCAGCCTTGAGCGACTCTTTATTAAGCGGTGTGGTCACCAAGGCATCGCAGAGGTTCTCCAGCGTTAAGGCCGTAGCCAGCTTGAGTGACTCATAGGCGGCCCGCCCTCCGGTAGCACTCACCACTCCATAGCTGAAATCCTCTAACGAGAGGAGTTGTTGGTGGTAAAATAGAGAATCTAACCCCGCTTCAAAGCCCCTGAGGGCCTCTTCTCTCGAGTAGACAACTCTGTCAAAGGGGATGTCAAGCGCACAATCCTTAGCAGTTTTTTCAAATAGGGCAAAATCGCCAACGACCAGCGTGGCACACTCTCTTACGGCCAGTAGCGCTTTTAAGACTATCTCTGGGCCAATACCACAGGGGTCCCCCATGGAAAGACAAATCCTAGGCCTCTTTTCCATCCCAACAATCTCCTTAGGAGTTAAACTATAACACCTGTTAGAGAGGTGAACAATAGAGATAGAAAAAAGGGTAAAAAGAGAATTGACAGATACAATCTTCTGCCATACTGTGTAAGCATCCAACTAAACGAGGTGAGTTGTTTATGAGATACCACGATGAAAATGATTGGGACGAAACCTACATCGATGAAGAGCTCGAAGACGAAGAGGATGATGAATTAGAGATTGATGATGGTTTTGACCCCAATATCTTGAGAGAAGACGACGACTACGATGAGTTTGAAGAAGAGGATGATGACGACTTTGAAGGTTTTTTCTTAGACGACGAAGAGACTGACGTCTTAGACGACGATGAAGAAGATGATGAAGACGACTCTATCTTCTACGAGGAAGAAGATCCGTTCGATTATTAATCCTCTTTAATCTCCTATTATAGCCGCCCTAGGGGCGGTATTTTATTGCAAGAATAGTTATTCTATGGATAAATGACGCATGTTTATACACGTTTGTGCATAAACTCTTTACAAAATAATGGTAGCGGTCTATAGTGAGCCCTAACTCATTGAAGAGGAGTCCATTATGAAAAAGATTGCTACTATTCTAGTTTTAACACTGATGATTCTCAGTGCACTTTTGGCCAAAGGTGCCGGCGAGACTCAAAGGGCAAATCCCCTTGTGGGAGTCTCAAAATTTCTCTCGCATCCCGCTTTAGATGCCGTTGAGAAGGGATTACAAGATTACTTGACGAGCGTTGGCAGAACAGTGCGCTACGACTTTCAAAATGCCAATGGAGAGGTTTCCGCCTCTTCGCAGATTGCTCAAAAATTCAAGAGCGACCGTGTAGATATCGCCCTTGGCATAGCCACCCCAACAGCACAGGCTTTAGCCAATGTCTTTGACACTACACCGGTGGTCTTCTCAGCAGTCACCGACCCCATTGATGCCGGTCTGGTCTCCACCTACTCTACCCCTTACCCGGGGAACGTCACGGGGGTCTCCGACATGAATCCGGTTGAGTCTCAAATAGAACTTTTGGCAAAACTCACCGGTGCCAGACGTATCGGTAATGTTTATGCCAGTGGGGAAGCCAATGGCGTTATTTTGATGGAGCAAGCTAAAGCAGCCACCGAAAAATTGGGTCTTGAGTTTGTAACGGCAGCAGTCGCCAACACAGCGGAAGTTAAACAGGCCCTTCAGTCGATTATCCACCGTGTTGATGCTGTCTACATTGCCACCGACAATACCGTTATCTCAGCCCTTCCCTCAATAGATGATGTCTCTTCGAAGGCTGGTGTCCCCTACATGACAGCCGACCCATCCAATGTGGATGGTTTAGAATTCTTGGTGGCCTGGGGCTTTGACTACTACAAAATTGGACTAGCCACCGGTCGGGTAGTTGATGAACTGCTCAGTGGCCGCAAACCTGGCGAAATTGGGACAATTTTCCTAGATGACCCTAGCGATTTTGAGCTCTGGTTTAACCTCGACGTTGCTGATAAACTCAACATAATGATTGGTGACGATCTGCTCAACAGCGCCGCTGTAATTTACAAGAACGGTCAGAAGATTGTCCAATAGGGTAAAAGATGTTAGAGGGAATTTTTGTAGACGGGTTAATTTTTTCAATCATGGTAGTAGGAGTGTTAATCTCCTACCGCATCCTTAATTTCGCCGATTTAACTTGTGATGGTTCATTCGCTACAGGAGCGGCAATTGCTACAATGGCTATCTTGAAAGGGGTCAGCTTATCGGGAGCACTCGCTTTAGCCACCCTTGGTGGAGCGGTTGCCGGAGCCATCACGGCCACAATCCATAACCGGTTAAAGGTGCCGGGGCTCTTAGCCGGCATCTTAACCATGACGATGCTCTATTCGGTGAATATCCGTATCTTAGGGGGGAGGGCCAACGTCCCCCTTTTAAGAGTCACCACCGTTTACACTAAATTCCCCCAATTTTTCGCATTTGTGAGTAAATCTTGGGCCCTTTTATTGGGCACCTTTATCATTGCCCTAATAGTTAAAGTTGTCGTCGACCTCTTTTTTCGCACCGATTTGGGAATCTCCATTGGTGCTCTGGGCAGTAATGAGCAGATGATTATCAGCATGGGCATTGACCCACGGCTCCTAAAAGTTATTGGAATGGCCCTTTCCAATGGGCTAATCGCCCTCTCCGGTGGTCTTTTAGCCCAATACCAAGGCTTTGCCGATGCTAACCTTGGGCAGGGGATGGTTGTTCAAGGACTCGCCGCGATTATGATTGGAGAGTTTTTATTTGACAGCAACAAGATCACTTTAATCACCCTACGGGTTATCTTGGGGGCTATCATCTACAAAGCACTGATGTTCTTTGGTCGCTATTACGGCTACCATATCAACCTGACCCCCAGTGACCTAAAACTATTAACTGGAATCCTGGTAATCGTCTCCCTTATCATTGCCCAAACCCGCAGTGCTGCCAGTACGGCGGATGCCCGTAAAAAAGCTTTGAAGAAAAATGTTGAGAGGAGACGTCAAAAGGAGGCCAAAGATGCTAAAAATTGAAGCTATGAGTAAGGTCTTCTACCCCAATACAGTGAACGAAAAACGGGCCATAGAGTACATCGACCTCACCGTTAAGGAGGGAGATTTTGTGACCGTGGTCGGCTCCAACGGCTCAGGCAAAAGCACCCTTTTCAACCTTATTGCCGGCACCTACCCCGTTACAGGGGGGAAAATCACACTTAACGCTAAAGATGTAACCAACACCCCTGAACATAAAAGGGCTTTTACTATTGGGAGAATATTCCAAGACCCCACGATTGGCACGGCGGCCAAAATGTCGCTGGAAGACAACCTTATTACCGCCTACCGTAAGGGGATGAAAGGGCTAAAAATTAGCCTTAACAGTGAGAAACGGGAGTTCTTCAAAAAAGAGTTAACCCAACTCTCAATGGGCTTAGAAGAGCGCTTAAAAGATAATGTAGGACTCCTCTCGGGAGGCCAAAGGCAAGCTTTAACCCTTTTAATGACTGTCTTAAGCCGCCCACAAATGCTCCTGCTTGATGAGCATACCGCTGCCTTGGACCCCCGCAATGCACAGATTGTGATGGATTTAACGACCAAATTTATTGAACGCTATCACCTGACAACCCTCATGGTTACCCACAACATGCAGCACGCCATCGATTTCGGCAATCGCCTAATAATGATGGATGAGGGGGAGATAATCCTCGACTTTAATCAAGAAGAGAAGCGCTCCCTGACTGTCCTTAAATTGGTTGAGATGTTCAAAACGATTAAAAAGAAAGACTATGCCTCTGACGAGGGGCTCTTAATACTTTGAAGTAACTCTAAGAAATCGAGTTTTTCACCGGTGTGCCACAATTTCTCAAGAGCGTAGAAATCGCGGAGTTCTTCACTCATGAGGTGGATTACGATTGAGCCGCAGTCAATCAGCTCCCATCCATCGCCCGCCACCCCTTTGTGGCGGTTGAGGACCTCGACTTTATGCTCTTTCAGAAAACTCCAGAGTTCACGGGTAACCCCTTTTAGGTGACCTAAGCTCATCACAGTGGCAACAATAAAAAAGTCGGTCCAACCGGCTTGCTCACTAACATCTATGACTACCGGATTGACCCCCTTGTGGTCCGTGATAAACTGGGCTATCTCAGCCGCTAAAAGTTTGGCCTCTTTTGAACTCATCCTCGCTTACTCCTCATTCAATCCCCACTTCTCGCAGGGCGTTTTCTCTCCAGCTATTAACCCATTTGGTTACAAATTCTAAATCGCGGGTGGCGGGCAGAAACACATCTAAATTGTAGATGCGTAAATTCTTTTGGGAACTCACCAATCTTTGCAACAACGCTTTTCCACCCGGCACTTCAAGTCTGTCTAGTTTAGCGATCCCACCTCTTTTTAGCAAGTCGGGCGCATGCTTAATCGCTAAAGAGACCATCACTTCCACCGTAGGCAAGATTTCTTGGTACTCTAACCCTTCCAGCTCAAAAAGAGCGCTCGCCAGAGCTTCTTCCTGCTCTGCCGTTAGAGTGATAAAAACCTCCCCCGAGCCCCCCAATAAATGTTCTAAAGCTGCGTGATTCGAGAAATCAGTGTCTCTGAAGTACCGCTGGAAGCTCTTTTTATCGAGATAAGCCAAAACTCCCCTGTCGCCTTTATTTGAAACCGTAAAAGAAAAAACTTTGCTCTCGCTCTCTCCGTAGTAATTTTGAGGACTCCCACAGGCGACTAACAGCGGTATTAAACCTATGAGAAGGAGTTTACGAAGCACTAAAAATCCCTCCCCCTGTCAAAAAATGCTCTAACTTTAAGGTGCTTTGGGCTAGCGCCATATTATTTTTCGCCAAGTATATTTTGTGTTGATAGACTACCTTTAAACAAAGCTCCTCTAATGTGGCGCAATCTAAGAACGCCTCACGCGCATCGATTGGAATAAAAGGGCGTAACGGCTCGATATAATCGGCTATAAAGAGGGCTCCTCCCAAGGGTCCCATTGCCACCGATCCCAACGTGTGCCAGCGGATAGCCACTCTAACTGCCTCAATATCTTGACTGCATGGCTCTAAAAGAGAAGCCGCGACGGGCCCGTGAAGCAGTAGAGGAAACTCTAGCTCCTCCTCCTCAGTTCTAATACCCCTAGTATTACAGTAATCCAAGAGGTGCTGTACAGACCACTCACGACTCGCGTCGTGCCATAAACCCGCCAAGTAGGCCTGTTCGGGGCTATAACCGGGCAGATATTTTTCAACTAAAGCCACCATTTGGTGGGCTGTTGAGTAGAGGTGTTTCAGCCGTTTGGAGCTGACATTCTTTAATAGATACTCTTCAAGTTTTGTAAAGTCCATTTTCCAAAATATAATTGGCGACAGAGGAAGAAACTAGAGTACCTAACTCCTCTTCTACCCTCTTGCCACCGGCAATTAGGGTGCGAACCTGTGTGGAGGAGTCGGTAAATATGGGGTTGCTAAGGAATTTAATTTTCACCCCCGGCGGGAGCAGTTCTCTGAGCTCCTCTTTTGTACGGCGTACTACAACTATCTCAACAAGGTTACGCAGTTCATTAAACCGGTACCAGCGCCGCAGTCCGGCAACTAAATCATCCCCGATAACCAGCCCTATTTTATCATCAATTGAGTAGCGTTGGTAGAGTTCACTAACAGTGTCATACATGTAAGAGACCCCACCGCGGTCAATTTCACAGGTATCGATAATGAGTTGGGTCTCCCGCACATCCTTGTAAAGATGGTTGAAATCGTCGAGGGCTAAACTGAGCATCGCCAGTCTATCAGCACCCGTAACTTCCGGCTCATTGCATTTGTGAGGAGGACTGGCCGCCGGAATTATAATAATCCTCTCATAATCGGTATACTTTACCAAAGAGTGAATCAGGTGCAAGTGTCCCAAGTGGACAGGATCGAAGGTTCCCCCAAAAACTGCCGTTCTCATGGCTCTTCTCGGTAGTGGGCTCCATGGTCGACAACCGTGGTAAACCCATCGTCGCTCACGCGTGTCTCCTGGCTGGTTAGTTTAATAAAAGCCGTTTTAATGGCATCTAGGCCTTCACCTGTAATATTAGAGAGGCCAATAATAGGGTATTTTTTTTGGAGTTCCGCTAGGCGCTCTGCGCCTCCATCTAAGTCAATTTTGGTTCCGATGATCACGTAGGGCTTCTCTAAAAGTTGCGGGGCGTATCCCCCTATTTCGCCCTGTAAAGTCTCAAAAGCACTCTCGTAGCGTTCATCACCGAGATCGATAAAAAAGGCCAAAGCCACCGTTCTGGAAATATGGCGGAGAAATTTCAACCCCATACCTGCCCCTTGACTTGCCCCTTCAATTATGCCGGGGATATCGGCCAAGACAATATCTCTATTGTCGTAGCGCAACATCCCCAATTGTGGAATTTTGGTGGTAAACGGATAACCGGCAACCTTTGTGCGTGCGTTGGTTAGGTTGTTTAAAAGGGAGGATTTACCGGCATTGGGGAAGCCCACAAACCCGATATCGGCAATAATAAGGAGCTCTAAACCGATACGCATCGAGACGCCCGGCTCTCCATTTTGGGCAAAACGGGGGGCTTGGCGGGTTGCAGAGCGGAAATGCCAATTCCCCTTACCGCCATTGCCACCTTCAAGGAAGACGTAGCGCTCAAGCCCTTCTAGGTCTTTGATGATTTCACCGGTACCGGGGTCCTTGATGACCGTTCCGGGCGGCACAGGAATCTCGATGTCGGCACCGTTACGACCAAAACTGCGCCTGCCTTGGCCATCTTTCCCATTCTCAGCCTTGAAAGTGCGAACCCTTTTCAGGTGGACTAAAGTACGGAGGTTGTCCTTAACAACAAATACGACATCGCCTCCGCGACCGCCGTCTCCGCCGTCAGGTCCTCCTTTAGCTACAAATTTTTCTCTACGGAACGATACACAACCATTGCCTCCGTTCCCGGAGGCAATGTCTATATATGTCTCATCTGAAAAGCCAAACATTTAACAGCTCTATACTCTCTACTCGGCTGCCTGAATACTAACGTACGAACGGTTCTTTCGATTGTGAAATAATACTTTCCCCGAGGCTTTGGCAAACAGGGTATAATCCTTACCACATCCAACATTCACACCAGGGTGAAATTTTGTGCCAATTTGCCTGACTAAAATTTCGCCGGCTTTTACCTCTTGTCCGCCAAATCTCTTCACACCTAAGCGTTGAGAGTTTGAGTCTCGACCATTCTTTGAGCTTCCGCCACCTTTCTTGTGTGCCATATTCTCTCTCCTTACGCTTTAATATCGTCAATGGTAATCATTGAATAGTTCTGTCGATGTCCCTGTGTCCTTCTGTACCCTTTTCTCCGCTTAAACTTAAAAATCTTAATTTTCTTATCTTTAATAGCTTCACCAAGGGTGGCCACAATTTTAGCACCCTTCACATAGGGGGTACCAAAGACTACTTTGTCATCATTGGAAACAGCGAGAACTTTATCAAATTCAAGTTTTTCGCCAACTTCAGAGTCGATTTTATCAACCCTCAGAGTTGCCCCTTTAATCGCTTTATATTGTTTCCCAAGAATCTCTACTAATGCGTACATAATAACTCTTCCTTACTCTTAAATCTGCAGGCTCCCTTATACCATAAGAGAGCTTTTATAGCAATACCCGCCTTTCTACATAGACTCTAGGAAGGGAATTCCTAACAAGCCATAAGCATTTCTAAAAACCTGTAAAACCATAGTTACCATCGCCATTCGGGCCTTTACTAGGGCCTCTTCAGGTGCTTTTAAAATAGGGTGGTCGTGGTAGTACTTACTAAAAAGACGCGAAAGTTCATAGAGGTAAGCGGCTATTAAAGCCGGATTAAAATCTTTGGCCGACTCCTTGACAACTTCTCCATAGGTAGCGATCAACTTAATCAGCTCTTTCTCCTCTTGAAGGGCCAAAAGGGAGCCGTCGAAAGTTAAGTTTTGCACAACGAGT
>JBAYSE010000058.1:0-10429 GCA_041676265.1 Sphaerochaetaceae bacterium | reverse complement strand
GAAGGGGTCGAAGAGGACTACCGTAGCACCTTCTGCCACATAATCGCCTTCCTTAACCTTCAGCTCTGAACCGTTACGGACCTCGATGCGTTGCTCGGGGGCCACAATAAAGAGGCGGTCAGCTACAAATTTTACAATTCCCAACTGATTGGAATTAAACTTTTTCCCCTTCTCATCTTCGTAGAGGGGGGCGCCAATAAAGACTTTATCCCCCTCTTCAACCAAGAATTTTTTAGCTTTCTTGATAGGTACTTCGGAGAAAACCCTTGAGTAGTAGATATACCCTTTTCTGGTAAACAGGTGGGCTCCATCGAGAGTTTCAACCATCTGTCCGTCAATTCTATTAATGACAACTGGGTGGTGGAAGGCAAACTTATTGTCTTCTGAACCACTGGTAGCTGTTCCCCCAATGTGGAAAGTACGCATCGTCAACTGCGTGCCCGGCTGTCCAATTGATTGGGCAGCAATAATGCCGACAGCTTCGCCAATATCGACGGGACGGTTGGTGGCCAGATTACGTCCGTAACACATACGACAAACACCATGGTGGGCTTCACAGGTCAGGACTGTCCTAATCAGGACCGACTCGATGCCCGCTTCTTCAATCTCGTAAGATTTAGCACGTGTTATCTCGGAGTTAACATCCAAGATTAGCTCTCCGGTAATAGGGTGAACAACTTTCTCTAAGGTGTAGCGCCCAACAATACGGTCGGCCAAGGACTCAACGATATCGTCTCCATCTTTCATAGCCGTCCGCTCAATACCATTAATCGTCCCACAATCTTCTTCGTTGACCACAACATCCTGGGCAATATCGACCAAACGACGGGTTAAGTAACCGGCTTCAGCAGTCTTAAGGGCTGTATCGGCTAACCCTTTTCTAGCTCCGTTGGTGGAGATGAAGAATTCAATGATCGAGAGCCCCTCTCTAAAGTTCGAACGGATGGGGAACTCGATGATATCGCCGGAAGGTTTGGCCATCAAACCGCGCATTCCGCCTAACTGACGAATCTGTGTCTTTGAGCCCCTCGCCCCTGAATCAGCCATTAAATAGAGGGGGTTAAAGCCATTTTGGCTTTCTCGCAGCTCACTCATCAATGAACTGGAAATATCTTCGGTAGTCTTGCTCCACACCTCAATAACCCGGTTGTACCGCTCATCTTGGGTAATATGACCTTGGCGGTACTGCTCTCTAATCTCCTCTTGGCGCTCTTCAGCAGCTTTAACCAAAGAGGCCTTAGCTTCAGGGATAATCATGTCAGAGAGTCCAATGGTTGCCCCAAACAAAGTGGCATATTTAAACCCGATGTCTTTAATTGAGTCGAGCATATTGGTGGCTACCGAGGCCTTCTGGTTTTGAATCACCTCGCCAACGAGACGTTTAAGTTCTCGGTCGCCGAAGCAGACATTTTGATAGGGAATTTCAGGGGGCATCTCAGCATTGAAAATCACCCTACCGGGCGTTGTTTCAATCACTTTACCCTCTTCTAAACGGTACTTAATGAGGGCATTATAAGAGAGAGCATCCAACTCAATCGCCATAATAATCTCAGAAAGGTTATCGTAGAAACGTCCGGTTCCCTTAGCTCCCTTCATCTCACGGGTGAGGTAGTTAATCCCCAGCACCATATCTTGAGAGGGGAAAACAATCGGTTTACCGTTAGCCGGATCGAGGAGGTTATTAGTCGACAACATCAGCGTCCAACACTCAATCTGGGCCGCCTGTGTCAGGGGAACGTGAACAGCCATCTGGTCGCCATCAAAGTCGGCGTTATAAGCATGACAAACTAGCGGGTGGAGCCTAATAGCTTTCCCATCGACCAAGACCGGCTCAAAAGCTTGGATACCCAGGCGGTGGAGCGTCGGAGCCCTGTTAAGTAAAACAGGGTGCTCTTTCACTACATCATCTAAAATTGCCCAGACCTCAGGGGTCTCTTGTTCAACAAGGGTTTTGGCCTTCTTAATATTGTAGACTACCCCTTTTTGCACCAACTTTTTCATGATAAACGGCTTGTAGAGCTCTAAAGCCATCTTTGAAGGGAGTCCACACTGGTGTAGCCTAAGCTCGGGTCCAACAACAATAACGGATCGTCCGCTGTAGTCGACGCGTTTACCGAGTAAATTCTGTCTAAAGCGCCCCTGCTTCCCTTTAAGCATATCGGAAAGGCTCTTAAGGGGACGGTTAGAGGCACCTTTGACCACCCGCTTCTTCTTCGAATTGTCAAAAAGGGCATCGACGGCCTCTTGGAGCATCCGCTTCTCATTGCGAATAATAATGTCGGGGGCGTGCAGACTCATTAAACGGGTCAGCCGGTTGTTGCGGTTAATTACCCGCCGATAGAGATCATTGAGATCACTGGTGGCAAATCGCCCACCATCCAGTTGGACCATGGGTCTCAACTCAGGGGGAATAACGGGGATAACCGTGAGGATCATCCACTCGGGGCGGTTGCCACTATCGCGGAAGTTTTCGACAACCTCTATACGTTTCAGAAGGCGCTTATCGGCCTTCTCGCCCTTGGCAATCATCTGCTCTCTGAGTTCCCCTGAGAGACTCTCTAAGTCTAAGTTCTCTAAAAGAATCTTAATCGCCTCAGCCCCCATCATCGCTTGAAAGGACTCACCATACTGTTCTCTCGCCTCATAGTACTCATCCTCGGTGAGCAGTTGCTTGTAGAGTAACTCCGTTTCGCCTGGATTGATGACCACATATTTTTCGTAGTAGAGAATCGATTGTAAAGCGGTCCGAGGGATATCTAAAATAAGGGACATCCGCGAGGGCACCGATCGGTAATACCAGATATGGGAGACAGGCGAAGCTAAATCGATATGCCCCATCCTCTCTCTACGAACTTTGAAGTGGGTCACTTCAACGCCACAGCGGTCACAAATCACCCCTTTGTAGCGGATAGACTTAAATTTACCGCAGTAACACTCCCACTCTTTAGTTGTTCCAAAAATTTTCTCGCAAAAGAGTCCGTCGCGCTCCGGTCGTAGTGTCCGGTAGTTAATTGTCTCCGGTTTCTTGACCTCACCGTATGACCAAGCTCTGATTTGCTCAGGGCTGGCCAGTTTTATCATGATGCTGTCGAAATCCTGAATTTCCTTCATCCGAAATCTCCTGCTTAATTACTTGATTCGCGTTTGTTGATTAGCTCTTCGTCCCGCTCTGTTAAGGGCAATTGTCTCCCCTTAGAGTCATATACGGACATGTCGAGGGCTAACCCACGAACTTCTTGAACGAGCACATTGAAAGCCTCAGGCATACCGGCACTGGTAGCCGGCTCCCCTTTCACAATACTTTCGTATATTTTCACCCGTCCATTCATATCATCTGACTTGATTGTCAGGAGCTCCTGTAAAGTATTGGCAGCTCCATAAGCCTCAAGTGCCCAAACTTCCATTTCTCCCAACCTCTGACCACCAAATTGGGCTTTACCACCGAGGGGTTGCTGGGTCACCAGCGAATAGGGACCTGTTGATCTGGCGTGCATCTTATCGTCTACCAAGTGGTGCAACTTTAGGTAGTAGGTATAACCACAGAAGACCGGATTGACAAAAGGCACCCCGGTACGTCCATCGTAAAGGGTTGTCTTGGAGTTTATGGGGAGATTGGCCTCTTTCATTTTAGCTTCAATCTCCTCAACAGAGGCTGACTGGAAAACCGGAGAAGAGTACCATTCGTCCAATTTATTGGCCGCCCAGCCTAACTGGGTTTCCATCAACTGCCCTATATTCATCCTAGAAGGGACCCCTAATGGGTTCAAACAGACATCAAGCGGGGTGCCATCTTCCATGAAAGGCATATCCTCTTCGGGTAGAACTAGGGCGACAACACCCTTGTTCCCATGCCGTCCGGCCATCTTATCGCCTTGACGAAGCTTGCGCTTTGTAGCAATCAGAACCTTCACCATCTCATCAACGCCGGGGGGAAGTTCATCACCTTCACTCCGTTTTAAACGTTGAATATCGATGACGGTCCCCTCTGTCCCATGGGGAACTTTAAGGGAGGTATCGCGCACCTCTTTGGCCTTCTCTCCAAAAATAGAGTTGAGCAACTTAAATTCAGGGGTAGTATCAGATTCAGATTTGGGTGTTACTTTCCCCACCAAAATATGGCCGGGGCGTACAACCGAACCGACTCTGACAATACCATCTTCATCCAATTGTTCCAAACTCTTTTCACTGGTGTTGGGGATATCCCTAGTCAGTTTTTCGGGTCCTAACTTAGTCTCCCTGATATCGGTAGAGAACTCTTTAATATGGATTGAAGTGTAGATATCGTCTTTGACGACCCTCTCAGAGATAAGAACCGCATCCTCGTAGTTGTAACCATTCCAAGGGACAAAACCGACCAAAATGTTGCGCCCAAGGGCCAACTCCCCATCATGGGTCGCCGGTCCATCGGCAATTACTTGCCCCTCTTCAATATGGTCGCCTTTGACAACAATTGGTTTCTGGTTAAAGCAAGTATCTTGGTTGGTTCTTTCAAATTTCTGGATATGGTAGGTGTCAATCTCCCCCTCGATTTCACTCTTATCGGGGAGAACTTCAACTCTTAGTGAGGAGACGTAACTAACCGTCCCGGCCCGCCTAGCTTTAACTAAAACACCCGAGTCGTAGGCTGTACGCCCCTCCATTCCGGTCCCCACATAGGGGGCTTCAGGGAAGAGGAGTGGCACAGCTTGTCGTTGCATGTTACTGCCCATCAGGGCCCTGTTGGCATCATCATGCTCTAAGAATGGGATCAAAGAGGCAGCTACACTGATAACCTGCATTGGAGAGACATCCATGTACCTGACATCTTTAGCTTCACGGGTGGTGTAGTCGCCACTACGCCTAACAGGGATATTCTCCTCAAGGAAATTTCCCTTGTTATCTAAAGGAGAGTTGGCCTGCGCGATAAAGTATTTATCCTCATCGTTGGCATCTAAATAGCGGTAGCTATCAGAAACAATCCCATCGATAACTTTGCGGTAGGGGGTCTCCAGGAATCCATGTTTATTAACCCTCGTATAGTTGGCTAAAGAGACAATCAGTCCAATATTGGGTCCTTCAGGGGTCTCAATGGGACACATTCGCCCATAGTGAGTGTAGTGGACGTCGCGCACCTCAAAAGAGGCCCTATCTCTGGAAAGTCCTCCCGGTCCTAAAGCGTTAAGACGCCGTTTGTGGGTTAACTCTGCCAAGGGGTTCACTTGGTCCATAAATTGACTCAACTGAGAGGAACCAAAGAACTCTTTAATAGCGGCTACCACCGGCTTAATCGAGATTAAATCTTGTGGTTTCGCCTGATTACTCTCTAAATTCATCCTTTCACGGGCAATCCTCTCCATCCTCGCAAACGCTGCACTAAGTTGGTTTTGAAGGAGTTCCCCGACAGAGCGGACTCGTCGATTACCCAGGTGGTCGATATCGTCGACGTTCTCTTCTCCAATATAGACCTTGATGAGGAAACCCATCGTATTGGTAATATCTTGAGGCGTTAAAACCGTTAAATCGGTACTCATCTCCTCATCACTCTCATCATCGGTAGAGAACTTCTTGTTAAATTTGTAACGTCCAACACTCCCCAGATCATAACGTCGGCTCGAGAAAAACTGATCGGGCAGATCTTTTTCCGCCCGTTCGATAGCTATCATTTCACCGGGCTGTAAGACGGCGTAGATGGGCGAAAGGACATCTTCCTTCAGCGGTTCATCGTTCCCCTCTTGGGTGTATTTAGCATCTTCAATCTCAAAACAGTTGAGGATTAGGCGTGAATGGAGAGAGTCGGGATGCTTCTCGTCTATGATTTGGAGGTTTTTGATACCATCCTTAACGAGAGCCTCAAGAATAGCCGGGGAGAGTTCATCGCCTGCTCTAAGGAGTTTTGGGGCATTTTTAACCCCTTTGGTTGAATAGATATCTTTAAAAACGACCTCTCCAACCAATTCATTATTGGCCTGGGGGTCCTTGAGAAGTTCCACTTCTTTAGGTTTATAAAAACTGGCAATAATTTTCTCGCGGGTGTCAAAGCCAATTGCCCTTAAGAAAAGAGTGCCCAAAATCTTTTTCTTTCTGTCAATTTTGGCATAAATGAGCTCTTTCTTCTTATCTTCAATCTCAAACTCTAACCAAGAACCCCTGTAAGGGATAATTCTTGAAGAGTAAACCCCTTTATCGTCGGAGAAAATTACACCGGGAGAACGGTGGATTTGGCTAACAACAACCCGCTCTGCCCCGTTGATAATAAAAGTACCCCTATCGGTCATGAGGGGGAAATCTCCAAAGAATATCTCTCTTTGGCGAAGCTCTCCCGTTGCCGTCAGCTCAAGGCTGATGGTTGCCCTAATGGGGATAGAATAGGTTCTCCCTTTACGTTTACATTCAAATTCGGAGAATTTAATGTTGTTGTAGTCAATCGTATAGCCATGGTAGTGGAGACACATCTCCCCATTTTGGCTTTCGATTGGAAATGTTGATTGAAAGACCTGTTCCAATCCATAAGAAGGATCGGTCTCCTCTCCCCGTTTTATCCGGTCGAGTTGGAGAAATCTTTCATACGAATCTAGTTGAATCCCAACAAGATTCGGCAGTTCACACACCTCTTTGGTGTGTGTCCCAATATATTTTCTATTAATTGAATTGCCTCTGGCAACCATTGGTACCCTCCGGTGGTCTGTGTTGCGGAAGATTCGGGCCGCTTAACCCGAAGACCCACACATCGGATTGTAGTAGACACAATCGGCCACCGAAAAAATTCGGTGGCTGATCCCTCAGGCTTGCGCCTGTTTTAACTCTAAAAAGTGCAGACTATTTAACTTCAACAGTACCGCCTGCAGCTTCAAGTTTTTCTTTAATTCCTTGAGCTTCTTCTTTGGAAACCCCCTCTTTAATTGCACCGCCAGCCACAACAAGGTCCTTAGCTTCTTTGAGCCCCAAACCGGTAATAGCACGGACTTCTTTAATAACGGGGATAGTTTTTCCATCGGCAACGCCCTTGAGAATGACGTCAAATTCTGTCTGTTCTTCAACCTCTTCAGCAGCAGCACCGGCGCCGGCAGCAGCTACAGCGACAGGAGCCGCAGCAGTAACATCAAATTTCTCTTCCATGGCTTTGATGAGATCGGAAATCTCAAGAACAGTCATGTTAGCAATTGCTTCTAAAATTTCATCCATTTTTTTTGTAGCCATATTATCTTCTCCTTAATTTATGAACGGTAGTAGCAGGTCTACGTAAACGTGAAGACTAATACCGTCTAATTTGATTTAGAATCGACGATTGCCTGTAGGGTCCTAGCCAGCTTTGACAGAGGGGCTTTAATGGTCCCCATCACCATAGCGATTAGCTCGAGCCTTGTGGGCAACTTACTATAAGCCTCAATCGCATCTTTATCGAACAATTGTCCGGCGAGATAGGCTCCCTTTACCTCTAGTGGGCTATTTTTAACAAAGTCAAAAAGGATCTTGGTAGCGATACTGGAAGCATCCTCCCCTTTAGTCAGTAAAACAGCAGTTGGACCAACAAGGTGTTCCTTAACCCCTTCTACTTTCAATTCATCCATAACGAGCTGGGCGAATCTATTTTTGACAACCCTGAAAGAGGCTTCCTCTTTAAGTATCTGTTTGCGCAAATTGGTAATTTGCTCAACACTCATACCACGATAATCGGTAAATACAAACCCATCATAGTTGGAGAACTCATTTTTCATCTCACTGACAGCATCCACTTTATGCTGGGCTTTCTTCGTTTTATACTCAGCCATCTCTCTTCTCCTTCTACTCGTTGTCCCTAACTGCAACCATCACCCCAGGGCCCATGGTTGAGCTAACCGCAATGCTCTTTAAGAAGTCGCCCTTGGCATCTGCCGGTTTTCTTCTCAAAACCTCAGCCAAGACAACCTTTGCATTCTCAACAATTTTATCCCCATCCATCGATACTTTGCCGATTGCCAAGTGGACAACACCGGTTTTATCGGACCTAAACTCAACGCGTCCCTGTTTTAGTTCTGCCAAAGCCCCTTTAATATCGAAAGTGACTGTTTGAGTTTTTGGGTTGGGCATCAGTCCTCTGCGCCCTAGGATTGGTCCCAATCGCCCAACATCTTTCATCATATCGGGAGTAGCTACCGCTACATCAAAATCGAGCCACCCTTCACGGATCTTTTCGACTAAGTCGTTATCGCCAACATAAGTTGCTCCGGCGTCTAAAGCCTCTTGGGCTTTTTCACCTTTGGCAAAAACCAACACCCGCTTTTCAGCGGAGAACTGGTGGGGAAGGACGACGGTGTCACGGACAGTTTGACTCTTCTTCAAAGAAAGATTTAAAGAGATCTCCACCGTCTCGTCGAATTTGGCATATGCCACTTTCTTAACCAACTCAACAGCATCCTTAAAAGAGTATTGAGTAGTCCGGTCTACTTGCTTAAGCGCCTCGGTATATTTCTTTCCTCGTCTCATTTTTGCGCCTCCACTTCAACACCCATACTCCGTGCTGTGCCGGCAACAATCTTCTTGGCTGCCTCAATATCGTTGGCACTCAAATCGGGGAGTTTCGTCTGGGCAATCTCAGTCAACTGAGCCTGTGTCAACTTCGCCACCTTTTGGGTGTGCGGAACACCGGAGCCCTTCTCAAGTCCACAAGCTTTCTTAATTAAAACAGAAGCAGGTGGCGTCTTAAGGATAAAAGAGAACGACCGGTCTGCATAAACGGTAATTACTACCGGGATGATTAGTCCAGCTTCAAAGTTTTTAGTCCTGTCATTGAACTGCTGGACAAACTGAGGCGCACTGACACCATGGGGACCCAATGCGGGTCCAATTGGTGGCGCCGGCGTCGCCTTTTGGGCGGGACACTGTAACTTAATAAGTGCCGCAACCTTTTTCTTTGCCATAACATCTCTCCTTACGCGGTCTCTCACGCGCTGGTCTTAACGCCCCCCTCTAAGGAGGAGCTCCCACCTTCCGAATCTAGTCGGAGGGAGAATAAATCTCAAAAATCTACATTTTCTCAACTTGGAGAAAATCGACTTCAACCGGGGTTGAGCGGCCAAAAATACCGACCAAAACCCTTAAGCGTCCTTTCTCCAAATTTACTTCCTCAATAGTTCCGGTAAAGGACTCAAAAGGTCCTTCAATAATTTTAACGTGTTCACCTTCACTAAATGACTGCTTCACACGAATAACTTTCTCACTCTTAATCTCTCCGGTCTTCTGTAAAATGCCCTTAAGCTCCTCATTACTGAGGGGATTGGGTTTACGCCCATCAAGGGAGCCCACAAAACCGGTAACGCCCTGAATGCGTTTCACCTGAGAACAGAAATATTCCCATTGAAACTCGGGAAGATCCATTTGCACTAGGATATAACTAGGAAAAATCTTGCGCTGAACACTCTTTTTAACACCATCTTTGACTTCCACCACTTCTTCAGTGGGGACTTTAACATCAAGAACGACCTCAGCAAATTCTCTGTCGCTCTCAATCATCTTGCGGATTATCTTCTCTATTTTATTCTCATAACCAGAATATGTGTGTACTACATACCACCCTTTTGCCATGTCTACTCCTAAAAGATTAGGTCAACACCCTGTACCAACAAGAAATCGACTAACCCTAGGACAATAGCAAAAATGGCAGTGGAAATAAGCACTACCTTGGTAGAAGAGAGTACCTCTTCACGTGAAGGCCAGACGACCTTCTTGAGTTCAAGTCGTGATTCCTTAAGATAGCGAATCAATTTTTTCATTAGATTTCTCCTTGCGCGACAGGCCAACAGGTCAGGTAGGACTCGAACCTACAACATCTGGTTTTGGAGACCAGCGCTCTAGCCATTGGAGCTACTGACCTGTTTGCCTCTCGTTCAGCTATTTTATCTTTGTCTCCCGGTGGATGGTATGTTTGCGATCAAATGGACAATACTTACTCATCTCAAATTTTTCAGGGGTATTTCTCCTGTTTTTCTCGGTAGTGTAATTTCGCTGCTTACACTCGGTGCATTGCAAGGCTATCTTTTCTACAGGTCCTTTCTTTTTCGAATTACCAGCCATTTATAACTCCTCGTCGTCCTAGTCGACTCCCTCTTCGTAAAAACAAGCCCTCGATCGGATTCGAACCGATGACCCCCACCTTACCATGGTGGTGCTCTGCCGGCTGAGCTACAAGGGCAAATAAAAATTTGTCCACTCTACCACAGTTTTACCATCTTAGCAGTTGAGCAGATGTCAAAGTAACAAATCACCCTATTTTTGTCAATATGAAACAGGTGACATTTTTATAGATGTTGAAACGAGGGCAATAATTAGAGTATCATAAGCTCCGAAATTAGTTAACCCTATTACACCAAAGTGTAATTGTTCTGAGAAAACAGTACCCCCAAATTGTTCTGAGAAAACAGTACCTTTTAGTAAATTAATTAATTAATTTAAGAGGATGGAACGAACATTAATG
>JBAYSE010000057.1:0-10596 GCA_041676265.1 Sphaerochaetaceae bacterium | reverse complement strand
TTAGCGAAGTTGGTCAGCTGTGTAGTAACCGCTGTCAATCATCACTTCTACATAGTTATCTTTAGTCACATTAACGGGCTCTAAGAGGTATGATTTGATGTACTTCTTACCGGTATTGTAGGTCTCTGTATCGAGACGAGCACCCGGAATATTGGGTGTTTCCCCTTTAAGAATAGCATCGGCCAAAGTTATAGCGGCTTTAGCAAGGTCCCTTGTATCTTTAAATACAGTCATAGCCTGCTTGCCGTCTCTAATAAACTTAATTGAGGCCACTTCACCATCCTGACCGGTAACTACCGGGATTTTGTTGATGTACTTCGCATCCGTTAAAAGAGCTTCAATAATTGCCCTTGCCAAGGTGTCATTGGGTGCCAGAACTGCATCTAGGACGTAGTTTTTAGCATCACCATTGAGTAGGTTCTCCATGCGCTGTTTGGCAAGATCTGCCCTCCAGTTCTCTGTTGCGATCCTCGTGAAGTTAGCAGTATCACTTGAGCGTAGAGGCGCTGGCCCAACAATCTTTAAAACACCCTTTTCAACAAATGGTCTAAGTTCACTCATGGCTCCATCAAAGAAATAGAAAGCATTATTGTCGGTGGGACTACCGGCAAAAAGGGTAATGTGTTTTGGTCGAGCCGCACTGGCATTGGCCAAATCTAGTGCTTCAACAATTGCTTTACCTTGGAATTGACCAACTTTAAAGTTATCAAAAGTGATGTAGTAATCGTATTGGTCTGTATCCATAATTAGGCGGTCATAGGCAATAACTTCGACTCCATCACGGCGCGCATCGGCTACGGCTGAAACCACCCCATTGTTAATAGAACCAATAATCAGCAAATTCGCACCCTTGGTGATAAAGTCCGATAACTGAGCATTTTGTTTGGTTTGGTCGGCATCTCCGTAAGCAACTTCAGCATCATAACCCAAATCGATAGCCGCCGTCTTTAGAGCCGCACCATCCATTTGCCACCGCTCAACGTGTGTTTCGGGCATGGCCAAACCAATGAATTTTTTCTTCCCCTCTTGGACTCCTGCTGCAAAAACCAGACTCATGGTTAGCAGCAAAATAATTGAAAAAATTGCAATTTTTTTCATGCTTCACTCCTTATCGTGTGATTTTCCGTTAAACTAACGGTTTTTTTAATTGTTTTTACCTCCAATTGTCAATATAATTCCAACTTCATGGTAAGACAATGTCAAAAAGAGTGAATTCATATCTATAATTGACCTTCTAAGTTAATATTGAATGGTATACAAAAAGTTAACTCTTTTTCTGTTTATTAATTAAGAAGCTTACGTCAACTGCTCCCTCTCTGACGATTTTATAGCTTTTTTGCGTAATATCGAGGATGGTTGAGGGCAACGAAGTTGGCTTTTTATCCCCTTTAACGCAGAGACCAACTTTACTCTTAAAAAGCTTTACTATGGTGGGAAAAGTGTTCAAAGGCTCTGAGTCGGCGAGGTTAACACTAGTGCTGTAAAGGGGCTTTTGAAGACGCTCTAAGAGTTTGATTAAATAGGGGTCAGCGGGGACTCTGACAGCCGTAGTCCCCCCTTGCCGGTTCTTGATAATCACAGTTAGGGCTGCCGGCCATAACTTTAGAATCTGCTCATCGATTGGCTCTACGGCAATTGATTGGGCCATCTCTAAAGTGGTTAACTGTAAAAATTTTTTGCCCTCGGCGCGCCCCTTTAAAGCAACTAACGCCTCAAGAGAGACATCCACTAGCCCCACTATGCCATAAATAGTGTCACAGGGCATGATTACCAACTCCCCCTTCTCAAGGGTAGCGGCAATTAGTTCTAAACTGTTGGGCGCCCTTTTTTCAATAATCATAGCGGATAATTTAGTTGACTTCGCCTTTTTCGTCTATAAGCGAAAACTCCGTAAAGGACGCTTATAAAAAGGGCAGTAGTGAGGGCTATTAGCAGAATAAGCCCACTAGGAAGTCCTTTAACGTGGTAAGTAACCGGCGGTAAGCTCTCCTTGGCAGTCTGCTTTTCTTGCGATTTACCTAGGATCTGCCCCTCTGAATCAAAAAAGTAGTAGAGGACCTCCCCTTTTTGGGCATAACCGTACTGTTTACCCTTCTCTAGGAGCGAATTTTCCTCCCAGAGCGTTTTGTAGGAATTTTTGAGGGAATTCAGTTCGGAGCGTTGATCTGTTAAGAATTCTTGGGCTAATTTGAGTTGCTTCTGTAGGGCCCTGTTTACTATAAAACCCTTTTGTCCAAAGAGGCCATATAAAAGGCAGAAGATGGTAATTACTGCTGTTAAAAACAAAAATATATATTTCCTTGTCATATTTCTTCCAAACCGTTATAATACCAAGCATATAGTTGCTATTTAAGCTTGTAAAGAGCGAGGAGCGTGTTGAATTAATGGAAACGCAACCCCCAAAGGGTAACTTTAGTACTATTTTAATATCGGCATTAGTTACCATTATTCTCTTAGGCGCAGTGGGCTTTTTGACCTACGCCTATATCATTCCCAATTTAAATCACTCAAGTGAACTCATCTACGGTTGGATAGTGATAATCCTCCCGGTGGTAATCATCTTTTTAATTCTTCTAATTCTCTTAATTGCCTTCCCGCCCTTCATCCCCAAAGAGACTGAAGTGGAAGATGAGTTAGAGTTGGATCGCTACACTTCGCCCCTCTACAATTTACCTCTGGAGGACGACTATACCTACATAACACCCACTTTAAAGCCAATAGAAGTGGAGAAGCCTGAGATTTTAACCACAACTAAAGTTCCGGAGAAGCTCACTAAAGGACGCTCAGCGGCTCTCCTTTTTAGTGACTACCCCTATCCTATTAAGCCGGGCTCAGAAATTGCCGAACTTTTAGCCCCCATTGAAGCCACTGAAGAGGCCAACCTCGCTGCTATCAACAACACCTTCCTCGAGAGACTCCCTGCTGAGATCGCCGCAGCTCAAGAGTTCAACTACGACCTCTCCTTAGGACGTATTGGAGGAGATAACCCCCAGGCTCTCCTCGGCGAGATTGCCCTAAGAGGACTCCTCTATACCGAAGGTGAAGCGCGTTACGCTATCCTCCCCTTCTATTCACTGAAGCGTAGCAAAGAGCTCTTTAGTACCCTATTAGAGAGACACACACGCGATGCAGATGTTAGCTCGATCAATGTTGGTCTCACCAGTTTGAGTGGTCGCTCAGTTGATTACCGCCAACTATTAGAAGAGAATAGGCTCGCTTTTGATGTCTCTAAAGAGAGGGGCGAATTCTCCATCATCACCTATGACGATGAGTTGGCCCTCTAATCTTTCAATGGCAAATTAAAAACCATCCCATCTCTGGCTAAAAATGTCTTAGGGAAAACCTCTTGGGCCTCTTTGAGGAGCCGTTTTAACTCCCAGTCGCTGTAGCGGGGACTGTAATGGATTAGTCCCATCTTAGCGACATCGGCTTCAAGGGCAATTTGTGCAGCTTGTCTGGCTGTCATATGTTTCTTCTCAAGGGCACTTTCGGCTAAAGCCTCTTCAAACATCCCCTCACACAACAGGAGGTCGACCCCTTGAACGTGTTTTGCAATCGTTGGCAGGTATAAAGTGTCGGTTACGAAAGCAAAGCCTCTACCGGCCCTTGCAGGGCCGAGAACATCTTGTGGGTAGACTATCTGCCCCTCTTCTAGATTCACCGGATTGCCATTTTGTAACTTAGACCATAAAGGACCGCGCGGAACACCTAACTCTAGTGCTTTTTCCGGGAAGAACTGTCCGGGTCGTTTTTTTTCACGCATAGTATAACCAAAACAGGGTTTGGTATGGTTTAACTTAAAAGCCTCCACACTATAATCAGGAGTCTCCAGGATTGTGCCTGCGCTGACTTCGCGCACTTCAATTTCGTAATTGATGTACATGTCTAGGATGCGCCGGGTTTGCTCAACATACTCTTTTAACCGGGGAGGGCCGTAGAGAATTAGTGGGTCATCCCGTTCTACTTGGGCGCTAAGCATCAAAATACCTGGTAGACCCGTGACGTGGTCGGCGTGCATATGACTGATAAAGATAGCCGAGATCTTCTTCCACTTCAGTGCGAGCATCTTTAAGGAAATTTGGGTCCCTTCGCCACAATCAAAGAGGAAAAGGTCCCCCTCCCGACGCACCATGGCAGAGGTTAAAAATCTCCCGGGAAGGGGCATCATCCCGCCGGTACCTAAAACAAATATTTCAAAATTCATCCTTAAAGCCTACCATTAATCTTGTTGCAAGACTTCCAATGGCGAAATCTTTTTTATCCGCGCCAAAGTAAAACCTACAGTTATACTAGCAATTATTACCATAGATGCGCCAATAAATAAAAGGTCTCTCCAGGCAATAACCACATTAAAATCGAGTAGATAGTAGCGTAGCCCCTCCAAGCCACTCTTACTTAGCCATAAAAGGAAGGGGCTTAACAGGTAGCCTAATAGGATCCCCAAGAGGAGCCCCAACACCAAGCCGGTTAAAGTGATCAGCATCACCACGCTGTAGAAGACACAGCTTAAATCTTTTTGTTGAGCACCCAGTGCTTTATAAAGGGCTATTGACTGGTAAGAGTCTTGGATAAGCTCATTGGAAAGGGAAGCCACATAAACGCCTGCCACTAAGAGTATCAAAAGGAAAACCAAGAAAATGACCTGACGGCTACTGACAAAGTTGTGGTAGACAGTTTGGTTAAACTGGTCCCAGGAGGCCCAACTGTAACCCTGGGCAACTCTTTGAGCCACTGTACTTAACTGATTTGTCGCCTTCGCAGTGAGGAGCACCTCGAGGTACGACTTCCCGCCGGAGGGCAGATATTTTTGAGCATCAGCGTAGTCCAAGTAGACTAGCGCAGAGTCTAACTCGTAGTAGTTGGTATTATAGGTGTCGGTAATCTGGGCTAATAGAGGTCTAGCGCCCCTGCCCTCCTCCTCAGGTATTAAGATAAAGGCTACTCTATCGCCTTTTTCTACATTCAGCATTTTAGCTAAAGTCTCACTCACCATAATTGGCGTAACCGAACTCCTCTGTAATACATCCGTTGTCTCGAGGTTCAACTCAGCCTCTCTTTTAGGGTTAAAGTACCCAGTTTTAACCCCTTTCAACTTAACCTCACTACTCTGTTCTTTTGAATAGATTATCCCGTAGCCGTTGACCACGCGGTCAGCACTAAAAATGGCCGCATCGTCTATAGCAAAATCCTCGGGGGTGTAGAGTTGTAGGTGCCCATCTTGAAGGAGAATGTATTTGTCGGTGATGCCCTGCATCATCCCATCCATAAATATTAGAGCTAAGACTAAGGGAATCATCACCAAAGCAATCAGAAAAACACTACGTACCAGGCGTCTACGGGAATAGACTAAATCTTTAGGTGGCAAAAGGAGATGTTGGCTTAACCAAGTTCTAAACAAGCGTTAACCCCCTGTTTTCTAATTGGTACACGGTGTCACACCTTAAAGCTAAAGACTTCTCATGGGTCACGAGCAGGAGACTCTTCTCGGCTTCCACCACTAATTGTAATAAGAGGTCTTCAATCTCCCCCTTAGAGCCCTCATCTAAAGAGCCGGTGGGTTCATCGGCGATTATTAAATCGCATTGGTTTATCAAAGCACGGCAGAGTGCAACCCTTTGGCGCTCTCCGCCTGAGAGTTTTTGCGGTCTATGGTCAACTCTATCGGCTAAACCTACCCTCTCAAGCAGTTCTAAAGCTCGCTTTTTAACCTCTTTGAGACGCCCCCCTTTTATGAGGGCTGGGATGCAGATATTCTCTAAAGCCGAAAAATCTTCCAACAAGATGTGGGATTGGAAAACAAAACCAACATGTCGATTCCGGTAGTAGGAGAGTTCTCTGTCGTGCATTTTGCCAAGGTCTTTTCCCTGGAAAAGGACTCTGCCGGCGGTGGGTTTAGCGAGTCCGCCGGCTAAGTTCAATAGGGTACTTTTACCGCTGCCACTTTTGCCCACAATGGCAATTGAGCGCCGACTCTCCAGAGTTAAATTAAGATTCTCCAAGATGAGTAACTCTTGAGTTCCCGAGGGGTATTTCTTGACAACATTTTCAAAGCGTAACAGTGGTTCATGCATGGTACAACAACTCCAATGGTTCCCGTTTTAAGGCGACCCTTATCCCAAAATAGGTGAATAACTGGGTCAAGATTAAGACAACTATTGCTACAATAGCAATTTCTGTACCCTTAAGTTGGACAACAAAAGGATAAGAGAGCAGAGGGCTATGGTGGTGGGTAAAGAGGTACTGAAGAGAATCAAAGAAGGCGAAGAGCCCCCCAATATTACTGGTAATAAGCCATCCGAAAAGAATCCCTAATAGGAGCCCCAGGAGGGTGATTAACAGGGATTGCATCAGGAAGATCTTTAAAGAGGTCTCCCTTGGTGCGCCTATGGCACGCAAAATAGCCAACTCGCGTTGTTTGATAAAAAGTAGCCTTGAGGAGGCACTCTTCATATTCACCCCTAATATAAAGAACATGAAAGAGAGGAAAAGGTACATCATAATCTTCTCTAACGTTAGGGCTGAGTAGAAAGCGCTGTTAAGCTGTTGCCAGCTCATAATAGTGGCCTCAGGAACGCGCTTGGTGAGCTCTGTTATCACATTGTGGGATTTATCGACACTCCCCTCTTTTAGGAAGATTCCAAAGGTGGTCCTTTTGAGACCAAGGCGTTTCAAAAGCTGCTCAGAAGAGGTCAACAGCGTTGATTCATCAAATTCGCGCAATGAAGTCGAATAGATGGCTGAAACTCTGAACTTAAGGGTAGCGGGGGCGAGAGGCGCCGTGCGTCCCGGCACTAATAGCGTTACATTGAGCTCTTCTCCGACGCGACACTTTAAGCTTTGGGCCATCGCATTACTTAACGCAATCTCCTCAGCGCCCTCTGGATAGTTACCTGCAATTAAGAATAGGTGGTCGCTGAAAGGGTTGGCAGATTCCCAAATTGCCGGGTCTACCACCCTTAGGCGTCCCGTCGAACTATTTTGATTGGATGGATTGGCCACCATCACTTGGGTATTTACGAAGGCAAAGGTACTCTCAACGCCGGCGGTGGCTTTAATTGCCCCCTTAATTGCCTCCAGCTCCCCCTCTTCAGAAGCCACTGAGAGTTGCAAATGGAAAGATTCAATCGATTTCACTTGTTCGAGTAAATCGTGCTGTAAGTTGTTCATTAAGGCTAACAGGGTAATTAAAGCGGCCATTCCAATGGCCAAGCCGACCATAATCACAAGAGAGGCACTGCGGTGGCGGTTTCCTTTAGAGAAGGCATATCGGTAGGCGATTTTGGAAATAACCATTATCTCTCCTTACGATACTCTAGACTCAAAACCCTCTTCCCATCGGGGGCATAGGTGACATCGGCATAGGGCCGTCCCTCTTCAAAGAGGGTAACAACCGTTGTACCATCATATAAAAAGCGGGTGGCTTTGATGGGGGTGGAGTTTAACCATTCGGTCTGGCTCTCAAGTTCTCCCTCTTTGTACCACCGTTCAAAACGCCGCACAACGCCATCCTCTTCAAGTAACTCCACTGCACTGTCCAGTACACCAAAGTGGTCGTAGGTAAAGAATTGTTTGACGCTATAGGCATCCCCCTGCTGCTCTTCCACTTCAACCAGCATCCCGTCGGGAGCGTAGGTTTTTTTAACAAACCCATCGCGTTCTTTTTCGGTTAACACCAGTTGACCGGCCTCATCGTACTCTACGACAGTTTTAATTTCGGCACTCTCATTCACCCAATAGTTACGCACCACTAAATTGTTGGGATAATAAGTCAATGTTGCAAAATTCTGTCCACTCTCTTCACCGTAGAGGGTCAAAGAGCCCTCCTTGGTAAAGGTGCCCAATTGTTCATTTCCGTCTAGATCGACGAGCCTCACCCCCGATAACAGCCCCTCATCCCCTCGGTAGTAGGTCTTTAGTTGTGTTAATTGCCCGTTAATGAGCTCTTTCTCTTCAATCAGGTGTCCGTCACCGTAGGCGTAAAGGGTAACCATAAGTTCCCCTTCTCTCTCCTTAATAATCCTTTGGGGTAAACCGCCATCGTAGACAAAAGTTGTCTCACTTAAAAGCTCTCCCGTGGGGCTGTACTCCCTGACAAGAATCTCCTGAGACCCTTCATCAGAGGTCTCCTCTTCAAGGCGAATGACCACTCCATTGTCATAAAGCGTACGTTTGACACCCCTGTCCGTCTCGATGACCTCTAAAGTATAACGGGTGGACTCTTGATCAATAGGCTCCAACGCTTGGCCTAAGCTATTTGAACGGTAGAGGCTACCCCAGAGGGGGTTGAGGGTGAGAATTATCCCTAGGCAAAGTGTAAAAAGCCATCTACCTCTAAGCATTACTCCATCCCAATTAAAGCTTTCAGGAACCGCTCTTTATTAAAGAGCTCTAAATCTTTATAAGTCTCACCGGTGCCGACAAAAGCTATCGGTATCGAGAGCTTCTCTCCGATTTGGATTAAAGAGCCCCCTTTGGCGGCTGAGTCATACTTTGTTAAAATTAAGCCGTCAATGCCGACCGCTTGGTTAAAAAGCTCCGCCTGCATAACCCCATTTTGTCCGGTTGTCGCATCAATCACCAGAAATCTTTTGTAGGCCTTTGGATTAGCTAAACGGGAAGTCACTATCTTATCGATCTTCTGTAATTCCCGCAAAAGATTCTCTTTAGTATGCATCCTACCGGCGGTATCGGCTAAAATCAAATCATCACCTCTGGCTAAAGCACTCTCTATTGCATCATAAATGACGGCACCAGGGTCTGAGCCGTGACTCTGCTTTACTATTCTACACCCTGTACGCTCTGCATGCAAAGCCAATTGGTCAATAGCAGCGGCCCTAAAGGTGTCACTAGCGGCAAAAATTACCGATTTGTTCTCTTTTTGGTAGTAAGTGGCCATTTTTGCGATTGTGGTAGTCTTGCCAACACCATTGACTCCCAGAATTAGAAAGAGATTTGTCTCGTTAGGGATTAGGTGGGGCTCCCAGGACTCAATCTTGGTGGCCAGAACTTCTTTCATTAAAGTCTGTATCGCCTCTGGAGACCCCTTTTTCTCCCCTTTAGAGCGCGCTCTAACGGCGTCGCTGACCTCCATGGCTGTGCGGGCCCCTAAATCGCCTTCTATTAAGGTATCTTCGAGTGCTTCAAAAAATTGTTCATTGTAGTCTGTTATTTTAAAGAGGGCTTTTAAACGGGCACCTAGGCTTTTTTTCATGATTGCTCCTCAGGCAAAAACTATTGGGAACTATACTTTGTTTTCTGGTAATATGCAAATAATTTGTAGGCCGCATCGTAAGAGGAAACCGCCATTGCCCCCACTGAGGCCCAGGCAAGCGTTTGCCAAGCCCCCTCTCCCTGGAAGGTATGTGAGAGGGTATCAAAAAGAATCGTGGAAGCGGCCAGTATGAGGCTCTTGGCCAAAGCACTATAAAAATCACGCTGCCCTCTTTTAATCACCTCCCCTTGTTTAAGCCAAGGGGGATTCAAACTAACTTCAATCTGTGCCGTACTACTGTTAACCTGCTTAATTAGTGGCAAATACCCCTTCTCATAAACGTAGAGGCTATAAGGGGGGCTCTGCTGAGCCCACACAAACGGGAGAGAGGCAGTCAGTCCGTCACTAAGTTTCACCTGGGCATCATTGGTAAGGGAAGTTATTAACAGAGCTCCGTGCACTTCCTTCTCCATCGGTAAGTTGAGGGTAAAGACCTCCCCCGGTTCTACCAAAACTCTTTTTTCCTCCTCTTTATAACCACTGGCAGTCGCCGTAACGGTATGAGGTCCCCCCATTAGGGGGACAAAGCCATCATGGAGGGTTACTTTAAAGCCGTCGATTGCTAAACTCGCCGTGGGAGCAATCCCCGTTACGGCTAAAAGGGCCCAATTGGGGGTCGCTAAGCCTTTCAGAAGGGCTAAATAGAGCTCCCCTTTAATAGTCGAGAGCTCTTCGGGCTTGACGATGGCATCCAACAGGAGCTCCTCATCTAAAGTCACCAAAGAGAGTCTCAAGCGATAAAACTGATCAAAAGGCTGTGTGCTAAAGATTAAAAACGCATCTAAATTGTTTTTTCTGAGGAGGTAGTCGTACAAAATAGGCTCTTTTCTAACCTGCTTAGTAAAATCGCTTAAATAGACCCATTCAACAGCAACTGAGTCGGCCACAGCAATTTCCTCTGTTTCGAAAATAAGATCTGAGGGTCGCTTTCCATCATTCTGAGCGATCGCCAAGTGGACTTCTTGGAGGTAAGCGCGCTTCGAAGAGGCCATTAAACGTCTTTGAATCGACTCTTCAAACGCCTTTTTAGTCACTAGTTCAGAGATGTTTTGCTGCGCCCATGTGAAGAGTTGCTCTCCTAAAGAGCTCTCTATCGAGGGGTCTGTGACACTAATAAACCCTATACGTAAAGCTTCAGCAGCGCAAAGTGGCAAGCAAAAAGAGAGGAGCAGAAAAATCAACACCACCTTTTTTAAGATCATCGCCTACCTCTCTGCCTGCCACTTAAGGAAGGCCTCAACAAAGGGCTCCAACTCACCATCCATCACCGCTTGGATGTTGCCTACTTGATGATTAGTGCGGTGGTCTTTAACCATAGTATAAGG
>JBAYSE010000056.1:0-10605 GCA_041676265.1 Sphaerochaetaceae bacterium | reverse complement strand
CTCTTAGTGGTTGGCCCGACAGTTGGCGCCATTGTTGACCACGCCTTTAAAGGGGCAAAAGCAACGGGTAAAAAGCAACTCCTTTACATTATTTTGGCGGCTACAGTGGGGACTCTACTCATGTTCGCCATCGGAGTCCCCTACCTCAAGGTTGTCCTAAAATTGAGTTGGCCTCAGGCTCTGGCTGTGGGACTCTTTCCCTTCATCCCAGGCGACCTCGTTAAATTGGTAGCTACCGTCCTATTGGGGAACATCTTTGCCCTGCAAATTCGCCAATTTGTCACAGGAGACGAAAGTGACACAACTACTGACGGTTAGAGATTTAAGCTACTCTTTTCCTCAAAAGAAAGAGGTTTTGAAAGCAATTAGTTTCTCAATAAAAAGGGGCGAATTTACCCTGCTTTGCGGACGTAACGGTAGCGGAAAGAGTCTCCTGCTGAAATGTCTAAAGGGTCTGCTAACAGTGAAGACCGGGGCAATTGTTATTAACGGGGTCGACCTCACCCACAAGGCAAAAGAACGGAACCGGTTAATAGGGCTTGTTTTCCAAGATGCAGAGACTCAAATGGTGGGACAAACGGTCAAGAAGGACCTCAGTTTTGGCCTCGAAAATTTGAAAATTGACCCCCTCCAACAAGAAGCCATTATTAAAGAGGTGAGTGACCTGCTCAACCTAAAGTCCTACCTAAACGAAAGGCCCAGGAGATTATCGGGGGGGGAGCAGCGTCGCTTAGCCATTGGGGGCGTCTTGGTAATGTCTCCGGCTATTATTCTGCTTGATGAGCCTTTTGCCAACTTAGATTGGGACGGCATAAAACAGGTACTAACCTCTCTCAATAATCTTAAATCCAAAGGCGCTACTATTGTGGTAGCCACCCATGAAATCGAGAAGGTGATAGCATTAGCCGATTCGATGATCCTCTTGGACCAAGGTACCGTAGTACGGGAGGGTTCAGTCAGTTCTGTCTTGCAAGTGGTTGAGTCTTATGGAGTCAGAGCGCCCCTTTCCTCAGAGGTCACTGCATGGTCGAACTGAACCTCTTTCACTACCACGACCGCCACTCCTTCCTCAATAAGACACACCCCCTCGCGAAAATCTTAACCCTCTTGCTCTTCTCTACGTTGCTCATCAAAGCCACAGTACTACGCACCCTCCTCTTCTTCCTCTTTCTTATCTTGGTCGCGATTGCCACCTCTTTCCCCTTACACCACTATTTTAGAGAGTTGCGTTTCTTCATAGTTATGGCCCTTATCATTGGTCTGGCACGCTATTTGGGAAGCTCACAAGGTTCTGATTTTTTCATCTCAGCCCTTAATTTCGCCTCTATCGTCTTAATGGGGCTCCTGTTCAGCGATTCAACAGCTCCTGATGAACTCTCTGGAGCTTTCCCGTGGTGGGGCTCTTCGCTAAGCTTGACGTTGGCAACCATCCCTTTAGTATTAGATACAGCCAATCAACTCACCCTGGCACGTAAAGCCCGTGGAGAGGGGGTGTGGAGCAACCCTTTTAAAAGAATCGCTTCCTATACTACAGCACTGCTGGATCTCTTGTTGGAGAAAAGCGCAAATCTTGAAGAGGCTTTAATAGCCCGTTTCTACGACCAACGGCAACGTCCTCCTTTCTTAAAATTCAGCTACCGTGATCTTATTTTGGTCCTTTTTAGTTTAATCGCAACCGGTTTGTTTATGCTCTTTACCTAGCTGGGAGGGTAATCTCTCGAGCGGGGTCAAATTGCCTTTGGTAATCTTGCCGCATGAGAAATACGTGTTCCCGCACTTTGTTGGCCCAGAGGGCATTGTCATCAGATGAAGTAAACTGAGAGGGGGCAATCAAATTGCCCACGGCAATTTTAATGACCTTCCCCTTCTGTTTAAACATCTCATCGGGGAGGAAGATTGACTCAAAAGAGGTCTTAATTTTGAGACTATTACGGATTTTACTCAACCGGTAAAACCGTTTAGAGTTGGCTCCGTCGATATAGACGGGGAGTATAGGACGGCGGTATTTACGGGCCATTTTGATGAAAGTAAAGTGCCAGCTGTAGTCAAAGAAGACTCCATTGGAGAGCATGCGACTACACACTCCGGCAGGGAACATAATTATGGGGTTGTCCCCTTTAAACTCTTTATTAAAGTTCCTGATCGTTGTTAAATCTTTACCATTCAAGACGGGCACAAGCAGTGGGGCTAAAGGTTTGAGATAGGTGAGTATGAAGTTACTCACCATCTTGGTATTTTCTTCACCTTGGTTCAAAATCTCCATTAGGGCCAACGATTCAGGGCCTCCCAAAGGATGATTACCCACAATAATAGGGCGTTGGCTGAGGTATTTTTCAATGCGCTCTCCCCCTTCAATTACAGTAGTGAAACCGAGGTGTGCATTACACTGCCTAACAAAGTCAACAGGCCCTAGGTTGTAGTTTTCCACCATGAACTGATTAATTTCAGTGAGATGAAGGAGTTTCGTGAGGTAATTTATGACAAAAGAGGGGATAAATTTGGCTATTTTAGGGGCTTTTAATTGGAGTAGCTCTTTGATGTTTATCTGCAAGATCTCATCAGCTTCATTGTGCATAGCAGCCATTATAACAAAAGGGACTAAAGAATGCAAAACGTAAATAGAGAATCTTTTTTTCTTTTGTGCTATAATAATTCGCATGACTGCCCGTGAAAGTAAACATTTACTACGAAACGAAATGCAAGAAAAACTAAGGGCCTTAACACGCAAAGAGAAATATCGAGCCTCCCAAACAATAATCGCCAAACTTCATAACTTAGATTTTTACAAAAAATGTTCCATGATCTACGGTTTCATCCCGTTAAGTAGTGAACCCGACCTCTGTGAACTCTACGATTTGGCCTTAAAGGAGGGGAAGCAGGTAGCCTTTCCGGTTTGCGCGGCTGATGGCACTATGGAGTACCACCTTGTTAACGAACAGTGGCGAGAGCGCCGCATCAAATCTCCTTGGGGTAACTGGGAGGTCCACAGCAAAACGAAGGCCCATCCCAAGGCTCCCGACTGTGCCCTCATTCTGGTCCCCGGTTTAGCTTTCACCTCTAAAGGGGAGCGCCTAGGGCGCTCTATGGGCTTCTTTGACCGCTTCTTAGCTCAACGCCAAGGGCAATGCCCGGCAGTAGGGGTCTGTTTTTCCCTTCAGTTATTAGAGAGTTTGCCAACCGAGTGGCACGATTCACTGGTAGACTTAGTCGTTACCGAGGCCCTCTAGATAGGCGTTCATCGCCTTGGCGGCGAGGCGTCCCTGCCCCATTGCCAAAATTACCGTTGCCGAACCCAAGACTATATCTCCACCGGCATAAACCCCTTCAATGGAAGTTTTACAGGTTGCCTCATCCACTACAATATTGCCCCACTTATTCACCATTAACCCCTCGGTTGTCTGTTTTATGAGGGGATTAGAGTCGTTACCGATTGCGATAATTACCGTGTCGCACGCAAAGAGGGTTTCACTGTTAGGGATATCGACGGGGGAACGGCGCCCTGAGGCATCTTGAGCACCTAGTTCACACCGGATAAGCTCTACATTATTTACCCTGCCCCTCTCATTACCTAGAATCCTGAGGGGGGAGTGGAGGAAGAGGAACTCTATCCCCTCCTCTTTAGCATGCTCAACTTCTTCACGGCGGGCGGGCATCTCAGTTTCAGTGCGTCGGTAGACAACAGTCACCGTTTCAGCTCCCAATCTGATGGCCGTACGGGCGGCGTCCATCGCTACGTTACCGCCACCAAAGACGACCACTTTCTTAGAGTGGTAAATGGGGGTTCCCGCTTTACCTCTTTCGTAGGCTTTCATCAAGTTACTGCGCGTCAGGTATTCATTAGCGCTAAAGACCCCCACTAAATTCTCTCCTTCAATGTTGAGGAAACGGGGAAGACCGGCACCGGTGCCCAAGAAGATTGCATCGAACTTCTCCTTCTCCATCAACTCTTTGAGTTTGGAGGTGCGTCCCACTAAGAAGTTTTTCTCGATTTTAACCCCCATAGCTAACAACGAATCAAACTCCTGTTTTACAATCTCTTTGGGAAGGCGGAATTCGGGAATACCGTAAATCAATACCCCTCCGGTTTTATGGAGGGCTTCAAACATGACAACTTCGTGGCCGGCTCTTCTTAAATCGGCGGCAGCTGTCATGGAGGCGGGTCCGCTTCCCACAACGGCCACCCTTTTACCGGTAGCGACACCTATTTCAGGAATTGCTTTTTTGTTGTTTTGAAGTTCCCAATCAGCTACAAAGCGCTCAATACGTCCAATATTGACCGCTTTTTCGACACTTTTCAGGGCTTTACCCACCGTGCAGGGGAGTTGGCACTGTATCTCTTGTGGACAAACTCTTCCACAGATGGCCGGTAGCAACGAACTCTCTTTAATTACTCCAATGGCCTCTTCAAATTTCCCTTCGGCGGCTTTGGCTATAAATTTGGGGATATTGATTTGGACAGGACAACCGGCTATGCAAGGGGCATTTTTGCACTGGAGACAGCGTAAAGCCTCTATTTTGACTTGTGCCGCACTGTACCCCAGAGCAACCTCATCCATATTCTTAACCCGTTCTTCTGGCTCTTGCGTTGCCATTGCCTGGTCGGCAATCCCCATTCTATCCCTATTAGTTAGCTCTTTTGAGCCGTAATTTTGCAACAATTGCCGGGCTTGTTTGTCCAACTCTGCTAGATTAAAACTCCCCATTAGGCCTCTCCCTCTTTTATGTTAAGTCCGATATGGCAACGGTGGTGTGCCTCATCCTCTTCATTTTTATAGGTTCCCAACCTTAGTAATAGGTTGTCCCAGTCGACAGCAAAAGCATCAAACTCGGGACCATCGACACAGGCAAATTTAGTCTCTCCGTTGATACTAACCCTGCAGCCCCCACACATGCCGGTGCCGTCAATCATGATGGCGTTAAGGGAGACAATGGTGGGGATATTGAAAGCGCGGGTGGTAGCAGTACAGAACTTCATCATAACAGGAGGACCGATAGCAACGACTAGATCGGGTTGCCAGTTTTCACACTCCTCTTTGAGCGGTTCTGTAACTAAGGCCTGCCTCCCATACGAGCCGTCATCGGTGCAGATAATCACCTCATCGGCAAGCGCCCGCATCTCTTTCTCTAGGAGGATGAGCTCTTTCTCGCGAGCCCCTATAATAACTTTGACCTCGTTACCGGCCTTTTGCATTGCTTGGGCAATCGGGTGGAGAGGAGCCACTCCAATACCGCCCCCTACACAGAGCACTTTGCCATACTTTTTAATCTCGGTGGGGTGTCCCAGTGGCCCAAGGACGTTTTTAATGCTATCGCCCACACCTAGCGTCGCTAAGCGGTGCGTTCCGGCGCCTACTGCGTGGAATACTAAGGTGATTGAACCTTTCTGTTCGTCGGCATCGGCAATGGTAAGCGGGATACGTTCATCGTACTCGCCCCCCTGTTGAAGGATGATAAACTGACCAGCCTTACGACGCTGAGCAATTTTGGGAGCGAGGACTTCCATTTTAAAGACCTCCTTCCCTATTTTTTCCTTGGCTAAAACAGTAAACATCACCAACCTCCCTAGAAAGTAAAAAGAGCTTCCGTTTGCCTCCCCTTAATAATCTCAGACTACCAAAATAATGGGGTTTGGGCAATTAGACACTTTAATATTGCCACTTATCCCATTTGTGTTAAACTAAAGCCGGAGGTGTGCTATGTACTATTATTTGCTAGTTTCTCCAACAGAGGCGCTGATTGCCTCGATGTTAGATGCCGATGCTTTTGCCCTTTATATGTCCAGAGGAGAACACAATACCGCTAAAGAACAGTTAATTTTTGCCGAGATTACCGGTGAATTTGGCAGCGATTACGATTGGGAATTCGCCCGTAAAACTTGTGTAGCTCACAGTGATGGCAGGCCCAAAAACTCGGTCTATTTGAGTGTTTACAGAGCCCTTGAGAGGGTCCCCTTGGAATTTTTAGGGGATCTTTTCTTGGTTACCAAAGATGGCAAATGCCTCCGTTTAAAGAAAGGCCTCTACGAAGAGGTTAAGAAATGGCGAGGTTATGCCCTTTATAAAGAGCTTTGTCCGGTAACACCACTGGTAGCCAGTACCTTACAACCCCGCTCTTTTGCGACTTACCTTCTCGATTCTACCCGCCATATTTCAGTGCCGGCAATTGTGTTTGCCGATGTAAAACTTTTTGATTTGGATGACATAAAAACAAAAGATGAATGCCTCGGGCTGTTTGATTGGGACAGTTGCCAACATCTACGCTCCTGTTTTGCAGAAATTAGGCGCTCTCCCTTTAAGAAAGCTAAAACCATCGACCGCTCATACAGTGAACAGTTTGACTATTCCGTCATCGATAAAGGGATCTATTTTGGTCGTGCCAAAGAGGGTATAATCTTCTACCCTCTCCCCTCTGTTGAGACTATAAAAGAGCGCTACAGAGAGTGGGGAGTGTCGGCAAATATAATTAAGAGGGACACGAATGATTAAAAGAGCTAGCGAGATGCTTTACAGGGAGCGCCAAATGCGGGGAGGTGATGGGCTTTGTCAAACTGTCGATTTCCTCTCAAAAGAAGAGATGCAACACTGCCGACTCTTTGGCACAATAACCCTTAAACAGGGTACTTCCATCGGGGAACATACCCATGAGGGTGAAACTGAATACTACTGGATAATTAGTGGCGAGGGTATCGTGAGTGAGAGCGACTGCGAGAAAATAGTTAAGGCCGGCGACCTTGTCATAACCGGCAATGGCGAGAGTCATGCCATCCGTAATGCGAAGATGGAACCTTTGGTTTTTCTCGCCTTGATTATCCTAGATTAGGGATTAAGGGCTGCTTTAGAGTTGCAATCTCCCTTCTATAAATACCGATAAAGAAGATTATGGAGAGCGTCAGAGAGACTACTTCTGAGGTTAAGAAGGCCAGCCAGACATAGTCCAGTCCCCATAGACGGGCAAAGAGAAAAGCTGCCGGCAGCAGGATAACCAGTTGTCGCACTATCGAGATGATTAGACTGTAAAAGCCCTTGCCGATGGCTTGGAAAGAGCTGCTCAAGATAATGGCAATTCCTGCCAAGGGGAAGTGGATGCTAATAATCCGTAAGGCCCTGCTGCCAATTCTCATCATCTCGGGTGAGGCGTCAAACAACTCGAGGAGAAATTTAGGGAAGACTTGAAACACCAGAGTACCGGTGAGCATCACACCAAAGGCAATCAACACCGCATGCCTGATAGTACGGCTGACCCTCTCTTTGTTCCGCGCTCCGTAGTTGAACCCTACAATCGAAATCATAGCAGCGGTGAGACCAAACACGGGGAGGAAAATAAAACTTTGCAATTTAAAGTAGACGCCAAAGACGGCAACGGCCGTGGCGCTGAAGGTTATTAGGATGGTGTTCATGCCGATTGTCATCACCGAACCAATCGATTGCATAATAATAGAGGGTAGACCTACTTGGTAGATCTCGCCAATAATTCTGAGACGCGGGCGAAAGCCTTTGAATTTAAAACTCAATTCAGGAGTCTTTCTGAGCATGAAGAAGAAGGCTAATGCCATCGCCACCCACTGACCGATAACCGTGGCAATCGCCGCTCCGGCCACCCCCATCCTGGGAAACCCAAAATAACCAAAAATAAAAATTGGGTCTAATATGATATTAATAATCGCCCCTATACCTTGAGTTATCATGGGGTGGATGGTGTCTCCCGTCCCCTGCATGATTCTCTCAGCGACGAATTGCCCAAAAATCCCCAAGGAGAGGGTGGTACAAATCAACAGGTAATCTTGACCCATTGAAATAATCGCCTGAGAGTCGCTAAAGAGTTGGAAGAAGAAGGGGGTCAGTATGGCCCCAAAGAGGGCAAAGAAGAGCCAGATTACAACCGCTAAGAAGAGGCCGTGTATGGCGACATTGGAGGCGGCTTTTTGCTCTTGGGCACCTAAACGTCTCGAGAGGAGTGAGTTAACACCAATGGCAGTCCCGACTGCCACAGAGATCATCAACATCTGTATGGGGAATGCTAAAGAGACAGCAGTTAAAGCCTCTTCACCAATTCTAGCAATAAAGATTGAGTCAACAACGTTATAAAGGGCTTGGATCATCATTGACAACATGATAGGAGAGCCCATTGTGATTAACAGAGAGCCTACAGGACGACTCGCCATTTTATTTGGGGTAGGATTTTGCATGTTTGCTAATCTACACCAATAGCAGGATAATGCTCAAGAGCCCCCCCTGAGGGGGGCACCTAATTAGACAGTGAAAGGAACGATTAAATTGGGGTCTAGAACCCTGAAAGTAAATGACTCGGTCAGATAGAGGGTAACCTCTTTTGAGTCGTGGAATTCATACCCGATAGCGTAATCCTGACCAATAGTTAATTCTAAATCCTCATCGTCATGGGGTAATAGTAGGGCCTCTTGGAGTGCCAGAGAGTGGACTACTTTACCACCAATGAGACGCTCAATCCGCTCTGACAACGGAATGCCTTGGATTACTTTGTTGAGCTCCAGCCATGCCGCAGTGCCTACTATAAGAGAGTAGGGGCCACCGGTATGGTGGGCTTTTAGTGTGACAAGGGCTTTAGCGACGTTCTCCATAATTGAGGGACCATCTTTACCGAAAGGCAGTGGTTTGTGGGCAGCCGCCTCTTTCAATCCGACAATACCGGCCGCTTCATAGCCGTAGTAGATGGCCTTGTCTTCAAATTCGACCAGTTTCTCGACAGCCACATCCAGAGAATCTAGGTCAATGTCTTTAGCACCCCGGCTTAGGTTGTCCATCTCCCAACGGTTTAAGACAAAGCGGATGCGCGCCTCACAAAGGGGGGCAACTTGGAAAACTCCACTTTTTACATCACCACTGTCATCCACTAAATCGAGCCTTCCCTCGGGAACAGCTGTGTAGAGGGGGCCTTTGGGACCAGAGACATGGACCACTTTACGGGCGCTGAGACGGGAACGGATTAAATTACCCGCTCGCTCTTCAATCTCTTGCCACACTTTACTACTCAGTGGAGCTAGTTCTTTCTTTAACACATCCATGTTTACCCTCCTACTTCTTCATCGAGCCAATTGAGAGGCCCGACTCTTGAGCGTCTGTGGCGCCATCTTCCAACTCTGTGATGGACCCCTCTGTAAAGAGGTAAGTTTTTAGCTCTTCATCCCAACCATCCATGTTCCTCCTCAACCACTCAATAGTCATACAGGCATGTTCAATCTCTTCATCGCGGTTGTGAGCCATGATTCCTTTCAGTTCTGCATCATCACTCGTGGCCACCCTTTGGTGGTAGTAACTAATAGCTTCAAGTTCTTCACAAAGGCTTTTTATGGCGCGTGTTACGTCCCGTGTCTTCTCATCTAAGACATCATATGGTTCTGAATATGGCATAGGCCCTCCTATAAATAACAAGGCTATTATAACAAAGGATGGAGGATGAAACTAGTTAAAACTGCTACAGACTAAAGTAGCCGCCCATTCAGGCGGCTACTAAGGTCGGATGTACCTTCTAACTATTTGATTTTTACATCAATTTTCTTAGGTTGTGTTGCAGGAAGTTTTGGGATCGTCACTGTTAAGATACCGTTCTTGAAGGTTCCCTCAATCTTCTCTTCATCAACTCCCTCTGGAAGAGCAAAACTCCTCTCAAAGCTGCTGCAAGAGCGCTCCCTAATCAGGTAATTGGGGCTAACTTTGTCCTCTTTCACCTCTTTTTCAACCTCACAGAGGCTGGAGATCTTCAAAACATGTTTGTCAACATGGACATCAACATCTTTCTCGCTGAATCCTGGTAGCTCTGCTTCTAAGACGTAATTGGTATTATCTTCCCAAATGTCTACCGAAGGAGTTTTAGTGGTGGGCAAACCCCAGTTGTTCCACAGACTATTAAATAGACTATCAAAATCTCTTGTTGCCCTGACTGCTCCTGGGTTTCTTGTAACAATATACTTCATAATTACACCTCCGTAACTTTTATTTTCTATGTTCATCTATATATAAGCAACTAGCGTGCCAACTCTTATTACTGTAAATAATCTCTTACTATATAAGCAGATAGAGTAAACAAGAAAATTCAAACACTCCTATCACTGTGTCATATCTATACATTTTCATTGTTTAAGGAACTTTAATGTTCACGGAAGCAACAAAGTGAAACAAATTGAATTAAAATTCCTGCAATATGTATACTAATGACACAGTATAGGGAATTCTAAGCGCTTCTACCTTTCAAGGATGTTAAGAATGGGACCAATTTCAGAAATTCCACCTCCTTATATTTAATAGCCCTCATATTGACTATTTAACCCATCCTCTATATAGTTTGTGACAGTCGTCGCAGGGTAGAGCAGTTGGCAGCTCGTCGGGCTCATAACCCGGAGGTCGTAGGTTCGAGTCCTACCCCTGCTATACATGTGATTCTAAATCACAACACTACCGGATCCAATTAAAGTAGGGCTTGGCGTAAAAAAGCTGGACAGATTGCGTGTGAAGTTTCTCATAGCTGAGTCCTATTTTTTTTGCCAAAGAGGGTAGTCACTTCTACCCCATTACAGATTTCTGTTTTCGCTTCTGAGGTTGTGGTGAACTCTGGTAATGCTAGGAAGGTATT
>JBAYSE010000055.1:0-10688 GCA_041676265.1 Sphaerochaetaceae bacterium | reverse complement strand
CACTGCAGAGTGAAGGAATCGATGCCGTGGGGATTAACGGTAAAGATGGCCAGACCCTCTTAGCCCGCAAAAAAGAGGTTGAGGGGCACGATATTGGGTTTGTAGGAGAGGTTGTCAGAGTTAAAACAGCCCTCCTAAAGTCCCTTATTGAACAAGATTTTATACCGGTAATCTCGCCCATCGGTACCGATAAAGAGGGGAATACCTACAACATCAATGCCGATTACGCGGCAAGTGCCATTGCCGGGGCTCTTAATGCCCAAAAATTGGTCTTCTTAACCGATGTGGAGGGGATTTTGCGAGATGTAGAGGACCCCACTTCGAGGTTTAGCCAACTCACCCTCAAAGAGGCCGAGTCTTTTCTTAAAGACGGGACAATTAAGGGGGGTATGATTCCCAAAACCGAGTGTTGCATTGAGGGGATTAAGAGAGGCGTCAGAAGTGTCCACATCCTTGATGGGCGCATCTCTCATGCCCTCTTACTCGAGATCTTTACCAATGAAGGCATTGGAACCATGTTGATACCGTAGGAGGAGAGTTATGCTAGAGAGAGGCCGGCGCGTATTCGTTAATTCATATGCCCAATACCCCCTTGTTCTGTCGGGGGGCGAGGGGCGTTATGTCTGGGACATCAACGGAAATAAATACCTCGATATGGTGGGGGGCATTGCCGTTAACCTTCTCGGTTACAACGATGAGGGGCTCAATGGAGAGCTCAAGAGGGTCATTGATGGGGGCTTACTCCACTGCTCCAACCTCTATTGGAACCCTTGGGCCATCCAGTGTGCTGAAAAATTGGTCGCTATGAGCCAAATGGAGCGGGTCTTTTTCTGTAATAGTGGAACTGAAGCTAACGAAGGGGCTATCAAAATGGCCCGCAAGTTTGGCGCCGGACGTAGTGAGATCATTACTATGGAGAACTCCTTCCACGGCAGAACGCTGGGCTCTCTCAGTGCGACCGGTCAACGGAAGTACCAAGAGGCTTTTGCCCCCATGTTAGAGGGCTTTCGCTACGCTCGATATAACGACATTGCCAGTGTTAAAGAACTTTTAACGCCCCACACCTGCGCTATAATGGTGGAGGCTATCCAGGGTGAGGGGGGCATCAAAGTTGCCGATGAACAGTTCCTTAAGGACCTCAGACTCCTCGCCGATAAGCATAACCTCCTATTAATCTTCGATGAAGTGCAGTGTGGCCTAGGGCGCAGTGGCCACCTCTTTGCTTGGCAAATAAGTGGCGTCCTCCCCGATATCATGACGTTGGCTAAAGGGTTAGGTTCGGGAATCCCCATAGGCGCAATTGTGGCAGGAGCCAAAGCCGCCGATATTTTTACGCCGGGAGACCATGGGGCTACCTTCGGAGGAAACCTTTTAGCGACTGCCGCCGCTAACTATGTTTTGACTCGCCTCAGTGCCAAGGGGTTTTTGGAGGGGGTTAAGCGCACTGGAAGGGTTCTTAAAGAGGGACTATTACAGCTACAGCAAGCGTTCCCTGAAATCATTAAAGAAGTTCGGGGATTAGGGTTGATGCTTGGCGTCGAATTAACGGTGCCTAGCCGCCCCATAATTAGTGCCTGTATGGACAAGGGGCTCTTAATTGCCTCAGCCGGCGAGAATGTTTTGCGCTTTGTTCCTCCCCTGACTATCACGGAAGCAGAGGTTGAAAGGGCACTTTCGCTCTTGAAAGAGGCCTTTTAAGACAACTATAGTTGCATGGTTAAAGCCTTTTCGGTATGATAAACAACACTCGGTGGATGGGGGCATAGGTGAAAATATTGCAGAAGATAGTAATAACTCTCTTGTTGCTAACTTTAGGATTCTCCCTTTTTGCCGCTATTGAGTTCCCTACCGAAGTTTCCAACAGTTCTAATGATGTTCTGAGTTCTATTTTCCCTATTCTCTATGGGGATGACTCTTTCCGCTCGCGTATCCTTGAGCGAACCAAAGGGGAGCGGGACCCGATAGCCTTGGTCCTTTCGGGAGGTTCGGCGCGGGCTTTTGCCCACATAGGGGTCTTAAAATACCTAGAAGAGCAAGGTATTGTCCCTGATTTGATTATCTCAAACTCTATGGGCTCTATGGTTGGTATCCTCTATGCTGCCGGTTTCTCACCCGACCAGATTTACGAAATTATCAGCCAACTCGATATCTCGAAGCTCTTCGACTTCACGATGCCCATTAGTGGCGGCCTCCTCGATACGAGCCGTTTTACCTCACTGGTCGCCTCTTATTTGGGAAAAGAGGTGCGCTTAGAAGAGTTGCCACTGCCTATTATGGTTATCAGTGAAGATTTGGCTACCAAGCGACAAGTGAGAATTATGGAGGGGGATATCTTACCTATTTTAGAGGCGGCTTTTGCCCTTCCGGTCTATTTCTCACCGGTCCTTTTTAATGGGCACCTGTTAATCGACGGGGGGGTTGCGAACATTGTCCCTTTAGAGGTGGCCTACAACTACAGCGACACAGTGATTGTCTCCACCACCTTCTATGAGGGTAAGGGGCTCAATTTAAGGAATACCCTCACGATCCTCAACACTTCGCTCGATATCGCTAAGCGTCGCCTAGGGGTGCTCGCTATGGAGGCCCACCGCGATGCTATTTGGGTGCGCTGTGATGTTGAAGATTATTCGTTTATGGATTTTAAAGCCATTGAGGAGCTCACTCACAGGGGTTACAGCTCGGCTGCTAAACAGCAGGCAGAGCTCTCTCAATTGGAGAGTGGCGTATTAGGGGGTAGAGTTGAAGAGGTGCGCTCAGGCTTTAGGGAGAGGCAGGCCCGCCTCCTCAGTGACTACCGCCTTTTTGACCAAGTTGATCAGCAACGCCTTAGCCACCTTGTCTATCTGGGGTTGGCTGCCGATAGCTACCAACATGGTGCCTCTTTTTTCCGCCAAGAGTCTCTTTTAGGACTTTTTTACACCCTTAGATGGCGTGGGTTAACCCTCACCGTTCAAGGCGGAGGGGGATGGGAGAGTATCTCTCCCATGAGAATTTATCCTAACCTCACCACAACTCTTACCTACCAAATAATTCCCCAAATCCTCTTTGAGGGCGACTTAAATGTGGCCTTTGACCGTGCTTCTTGGCCCACTATTCACAGTCGCCTAGCACTTCTGGGGCGCATGTCATTCTTGGATGAGCAGCTAGTGGCGACCCTCCAGGTCTCGTGGGAGAATCAGATGATCCACTCAGTTGAGTTTGAGAAGATGCTCCTACATACCGGGGTGGCACTCGAATGGAAACCAAAGGGGTCTGCTAACCTCTCGCTTCTGGGGGAAGGGGCTTGGCAGGTGGGGGGTAACTGGGACCGCCATTTCATCCACACCAAGGTTAGAGGGTACTTACCAATTCCCTATGGGTTTTCCTTTGAAGCGCTCTACACGGGGCGCTATGCACTGGACGGGGGGGGACACGTCCCCCTTTTCCAAAGTGATGGTTTTAGAAGCAGTAGCCTCTCTTTAGATTCACCGGCTAACTTTTTGATAGTAGGGAGTTTTGGCTTAGACTGGCAACCGCCCACCTTTAAACCAACGGCCGGCGAGTTGTTAATTTTTGAAAACTCCTCAATAGGGTTTTACAGTGATCTCCTTTTCAACGATTCAGATGAGAGGCGAGCCCACTTTGTCTATGGAGGGAGGGTGAAAACCACTATCTCTTTCTTAGGGTTGAAGAGCCTGCCTACCACCCTCTACATAGGGTGGGATAAACCCCGCGAGACCCTCTATTGGGGCTTTATTTTAGGGGCAGAGTTTTGAGTTTACAGTGGTTTGAAGATCATAAATTGCCAGCTGACCTCTCTCTTGTGGTCTTTAAGCGCAACGGGGAAGAGTTCTTTAGGCACAGTGGCAAATGGCTTTATCCCCTTTTAGCTTTGCAAGACTACCTGCTAGCAAATCACGTAGAGGTTGATGAACTCCTTTTACACGACCGTATTACCGGCAGAGCAGCCGCAGCATTGACCATCCTCATGGGGTTCAAAACAGTTAAAGCCGATATTTTGAGCGAGTTGGCCATTCCCCTCTTTGAAAAGCACGGCGTGCACTACTACTGTGAAGAGCGGGTAGCGCGGATTACCTGCCAAACTGAGCACCTGATCACCCCTTCAATGGACCTAGCTGCGATTTACGCCTTTATAACTGAGCGTATTGCTAAGAATTGACAGATTGTAGTCAATTGCGTATCTTGAGCACTATGAAATTCAGTGAACTAACGCCTGCTTTGGTGGTCACCATGGTGGCGGGCCTCTCGACAGGTATTGGTGGATTGCTGAGTATGTTTCAAAAGAGGAGCAGCTCACGGTTCCTGTGCGTCTCTTTGGGGTTCTCGGCCGGTGTGATGATCTACCTCTCATTTATGGAGATTTTGCCCGAGGGACTTTTTTACCTACAGCGCTATTATCCTCTGCGTAAGGCGCAATTGCTCAATATAATTGCTTTTTTTGGGGGGATCGCCATCATTGCCATTATCGACCGCTTGGTCCCCTCTCAAGATAATCCCCACGAGATCCCCAACGTCTTTGAAATCCAGCGCGATTTGGGCCCTGCGCAAAACTCCCACCTTCTCAGAACAGGGGTTTTGTCAGCTTTAGCCATCACGATTCACAATATTCCCGAGGGACTGGTGACCTTCACGAGTTATCTGGCTAATCCTAAGATAGGGGCGAGTGTTGCTCTGGCGATTGCCATCCACAACATCCCCGAAGGGATAGCCGTTGCCGTCCCCCTCTACTTTGCCACCGGTAAACGGCTGAAGAGTTTTTTAATTGCCCTCTTCAGTGGTCTCTCTGAGGTAGTGGGAGCCCTTTTAGGAATCCTCCTCTTCTCACTGGGCAACTTAGAATTGATGCTGGGTTTTGTATTGGCTTCAACGGCCGGTGTGATGGTTTATATCTCATTTGATGAGCTACTGCCCACTGCTGAGCGCTACGGCGAGCACCACCTCTCAATTTACGGGGTCTTAAGCGGTATGGGGGTTATGGCACTCTCTTTGCTCTTTCTCGCTTAGAAAATTCGCAGCCACAGTAGTCTTGACGGTAGAGTTCCAGTATTTTGGAGAGCTCAATACTGCGGTGAAATCCCCCCTTCTTTTTAAAATCGACGGCTAGAAATTGCGACCATTTTTCTCCAATTTTGAAGATTAGAGGGGAACTTTTGTGCGGGCTAACAGTTAGTGTCGTGGTGAAGTAGGCAATATCGTGGTTGGCCGCGACATAAGCGGCCTCTTTGAGGTTGAACTCAAAACAGAGGTTGCACCGCTTGCCCCCCTCTCTTTCGTTTTCGTAACCGGTAATCTGTTGCAACCAAGCGCCATGGTTATATTCGCCGGTGATAACCTCTAGGTCAAAATAGGTGGCCACTTTTTTAAGGTTCTCTAGCCGTTTTGCGTGTTCACTTTGGGGATATATATTGCTGTTGCCAAAGAAGAGGACCACTGCATAACCTAAGTTTTTGAGAGTCTCTATAGAGGCTGTTGAACAGGGGCCACAGCAACAGTGCAAAAGTACTTTTTCCATAAAAATACTCTAACTCAGATAGAAATATGTGGCAAGTCTGGCATTAGGGGGTAAAATATGGCATGATAAATTATTCCCATCTAAGGAGCATTGCATGAAATACCCTGGTTTGCTGGTTATCTCTTTACTAGTTATTGGGCTAATCGTATTACCGGTAACACGAATAATCAAGATTTTGATGGTAGTGGTGGCCTTTGTGCTCTTCCTCTATTTAAAAAGGGGGTACTTCTACGTTGTTTTAGCCACAAAAACTTGGGACAAGGATGAACAGAGGGCCTGGCGCCTCTACCATAGGGGCTGGAAGGCCGGTCTGGAGCCAAAATATAAAGTGATGTTGGGTAACCTTTTCTCCCAAAGAGGCAATGCTTCAGAGGCGGTAGAAGTCTTTGATTCAGTTATTAAACGGGGGAAACTGCTGAAATTGAAAGAGCCTCAACTTTTGGCTAATGCCAAGATCTCTAAGTCGATGGCTCTTTGGGTGCTCAATGAAAGGGAGGCAGCCATTAGCCTCTTGCAAGAACTCTACGGTGAAGGGTGGCTCGATAAGAATTTGGCGGTAAACTTGGGGAGTTATCTCCTTGAGGAAGGCCGCCTTAAAGAGGCTAAAGTGGTACTAAAGGAGACGTCAAACGCCCTAACCGAGAGTGCCGGTATGCTCGATAATCGGGGCTATTACCTCTATTTAACAAAAGCTTACCACGAGGCTCAGCGCCTCTACGATGCCCTAATTATTGATGAAGAGCCCAACTTCCCGGAAGCTTATTACCACGCTGCTCTTGTGAAGATTGCCCTCGCTAAACACCGCACGGCCGTTGTTTTACTGCGACGGGCTTTAGCTTGCCCCATCCATAAGACCTCAACGGTCTCTGCTGAACAGATAAACGACCTCCTTGAAAAGCAAAGACCCCTCGTTGACAGTGATGTTGGAGAGCACGAGTTTCTCGAAGATGTTTTAGAGAGGGCCCTTTATGAGGAGGAGGTGAGTGATGAGGATGAAGAGACCGTCGAGGCCGCCGATGAGGGGGAAGGGAGTGTAGATATCGAAATTGATTTCGACGAAGATTACCACGATGATAGTGATGGGGTCTCGAGCGTTGAGATTGAGAATTTTTCACCTTTAGAATCTCGTCTATTCGATGATGAGTACGATGGGGATGAGAGTGAGTAGGTAGGTGGTTGGGGATGAAAAAGTTTCTCAAATTTATAACTGGGCGACTTTTCTACTTTGTTCTGTTGGTAGCACTCCAAATAGGGGTTATCATTTGGGTTGCTCTGAACTTTGTCTCGGCAACCAGCTTTTACATCCCCACAATCTACTTTTTAGTCTTTGTGAGCGTCTTTATCCTTGTCAGTGGCGAGGATCACCCCATATTTATAGTCTCATGGCTGATGTTGAGATTCGTTGCTCCTATTATCGGTCTGCCGTTCTATATGATTTTCGGTAATAAGAGGAGTAGCTCTAAACTCAGGCGGCAGATGGCAAAATACCAAGAGCACTACGAGAAGGAGATGCGCATAATTTTGCCCGAACCTGCCGGGCAGGTGCGTAACTCCTTAATGGCAGAGTTTCCCAATTTTGCCCGCCAAAGTGATTATATCCGCAACCTCACAGGCTCTCAGCTTTGGGAGGGGACCGCGGTAGAGTACTTCCCTTTAGGAGAAGATGCCTTCGTTAGAATACTGGAAGAGGTAGAGAAGGCTCAGAAGTTCATCCTCTTTGAGAGCTTTATCATAGCCGAGGGGTATATGTGGGAGACGATGCTCTCCTTGTTAAAGCGCAAAGCCGCCGCAGGGGTCACCGTGAGGCTCCTGTATGACGATTTGGGGAGCATAAAGAGTACCCCGAGTAACTATGAACACATATTAAGGCAGATGGGTTTAAAAGTGGGGGTGTATAATCGAATACAGCCCCACTTAGATGCTCGACTGAACTACAGGGACCATCGTAAGCTCTTGGTGATTGATGGCAATGTGGGCTTTACCGGGGGGATTAATTTCGCTGATGAGTACATCAACAGGATCATCCGCTACGGCCATTGGAAAGATACCACCGTGATGTTAAAAGGGGATGCGGTGTGGAATTTAACCTTGATGTTTTTACAGCAATGGATCTTTACTACGGAAGAGGATGTCGATTTCACCGCTTTTGTTCCGACTAAGAGCTATCCCCATGACGGCTTCATTCAGCCCTTTGGAGACTCGCCCCTCGACGGGGAGAATATCTCAGAAAATGCCTATATCCAGATGATTAACCATGCTCAACGGTACGTCTACATCACGACGCCCTATTTAATCCTCGACACTCAGATGGTGACGGCCCTCACCATTGCCGCCCAAAGTGGCGTCGATGTGCGCATTATTACCCCAAACTTCCACGATAAGTGGTATGTTCACCCTGTTACCCGTAGTAACTACCTCCCCCTCTTAAAAGCCGGGATCAAAATATTTGAATACACCCCCGGCTTTATGCATGCCAAGATGTTTGTCAGTGACGATGAGGTTGCCATAGTGGGGACTACTAACATGGATTACCGGAGTTTCTACCTCCACTTTGAGTGTGGGGTGATTTTCTTTCTCTCAACAGTGTGTCTGGCTGTCCGTAACGATATTGAGAGAACCTTGGAAGTGAGCCGAGAGGTCACTTTGGAAGAACAGGAGAGCACCCCCCTGGTGAAAAGAGTTGCCCGTGCCATCTTGAAGTTGTTCAGCCCTTTGATGTAGTCGTTAAAAGCGACTTAAGAACCGCTTTGTCCGCTCATTTTGGGGGGCATTGAAGAGTTGCTGTGGTCGGCCTTCTTCCACTATGAGTCCCTCATCCATGAAGATTACCCGGTCGGAGATGTCGCGGGCAAAAGCCATTTCGTGGGTGACTACCATCATGGTCATCTTCTCTTTAGCCAGACCCTTAATAACCGTCAAAATCTCGCCGGTAAGCTCGGGGTCAAGGGCACTGGTGGGCTCATCGAAGCAGAGGACTTGTGGGTGGAGGGCTAAAGCCCGTGCAATTGAGACACGCTGCTGTTGTCCGCCTGAGAGTTGATAGGGGTAGGCATTCGCTTTATCGGCTAAGCCCATCTTTTCTAAGAGGGCTAAGGCTATCTCATTCGCCTCTTCTTTAGATTTTTTGAGGACGTGACGGGGTGCTTCCGTCACATTCCTAAGGACAGAGAAGTGGGGGAAGAGGTTAAAATTCTGGAATACAAGGCCGACTCTGAGGCGTAGGAGGCCAGCCGTCTCTTTGTCGGCATAGCTGACTTTCCCCTCACTACCGGTCTCCACGAGGGTGTCGGGGCCAATTTGGATAGTGCCGCTGTCGGCTTGTTCTAAGTTGGTAATGCACCTTAAGAGGGTCGATTTACCCGACCCCGAAGGGCCAATGATGGAGAGGACTTCCCCCTCTTCCAAGGCGAAGGAGATTCCCTTGAGGACCTCAAGGGTGGCAAAGGTTTTTTGCAGGTTACTCACCTTAATTAAGGCCATCCTCGCCTCCTACTTATAGTAATCGAGTTTTTTCTCGATTAAATCAAAACTTTTAGAGACCACTCCGTTCATAATAAAATAGAAGAGGCCGGCAATGAAGATCGGGGTCGTGCTGAATTCGCGGGCAGCGGCATTTTGGGCTACCCTGAAGAGTTCTGCCACCCCGATTGTTTGGGCGAGGGCGGTGTCTTTGACTAGGGTAATCACTTCGTTGCCCATTGAAGGCATGATGGTTTTCACAACCTGTGGCATCACGATATGGGTGAAGGTATGGACCTTGGAGAAACCCAAAACTGAAGAGGCTTCAATTTGGCCCTGGGCAATACTTTGAATCCCTCCCCGGTAGATTTCAGCAAAGTAAGCCGCGTAGTTGATAACAAAGGCGATGATTACCGCCGTAAAGCGGTCAGTTGAGGTGCCAAAGATATAATAGGGGGCAAAATAGACGAAAATGAGTTGTAAAATAAGGGGCGTCCCCCGCATTATCATGATGTAGCCGTTGACGAGGGAGCTCACCACCCGGTATTTACTCATGCGCCCCCTAGCCACCAAGAGGCCTAAGGGGAGAGAAAAAAGGAGGGTTAAAAAGAATATTTTTAAGCTGGTATATGTCCCCTCCAGCATGAGTAAAAGCAATTTTTGCACTCTATTTGCCTACAACTGTAATATCTTCACCAAACCAAGTTGTTGAGATTTTGGCCAAAGTTCCATCCTGAGCCATTGCCAGAAGTACCCTTTGCACCTCATCGCGCAGGGCTTGGTCATTCTTTCTGAAACCGACCCCATACTCTTCAGAGGCGAGGTGTTCATCGAGAATCCTAAAATCTTTGCCACTGCGGGTGATGTTGTCGACAGCTACGAAGAGGTCGAGGACGACTGCTTGAACACCCCCAATTTCGAGGTCCATCAGGGCAGTCAGGTTGTCTTTTACCTCTATTACTTCTTTTACTGAGGCGGCAAATTTTTTGTTGTTGTTAACAGCATCAGCTGCCGATGAGCCTGCCTGGAGACCAATGCTTTGACCGGCTAAGTCGGCTAAGGTTTGGTAACGGCTGTTTTTGCGCACCACGGCCACTTGGGCGTTATCGACATAGGGTTCTGAGAAATTGATGACGGCCTGTCGCTGTGGGGTAATGGTAAAACCATTCCAGATACAGTCAATATTGCCCGTGTTAAGCTCTTGTTCCTTGGCATTCCAATCGATGGGCTGAACTTTGAGGGTTACTCCCAGCCTTTTAGTCACCTCTTTTGCTAAGTCGATGTCAAAGCCAACAATCTCATTATTCTCATCACGGAATCCCATGGGGGGAAAAGAGTCGTCCAAGCCCATGACGAAAACTCCTTTAGCCAGCACTTTTTCGAGGGAATCGTCCCCTTTAGACTCTTTAGCACCGGCGGCAACCAAGAGCGAAACTGTCAGGATAGCAAGGGTTACGACCATTAATAATTTCTTCATCTCCATTCTCCTTAGATTGATTGTCAGCGGTCAATGCGCCACATTATGGTTGGCATAATAAGCTGTTTTAAAGATTTAGAAAAGAGCTATATGTATAAATGTCGAATATTTATGCACTTACAGAAGCTTTGTTAACAATTGACCGCGCAGAGTCCTAGGTGCTATATTCTTAAAACATACAGGGGGAGACATGAATTATCTTTTGGACGGGCTGGCTGCCACAACGTGGCAACAGCTGGT
>JBAYSE010000054.1:0-10711 GCA_041676265.1 Sphaerochaetaceae bacterium | reverse complement strand
ATTTACCTTTATAAGCTTTCTGTAGGTTCTCTTGAGTAAAGGTAGTCTTTACCGGTCCCGCCGCAATAGTGTGGACATTGAGGAGGATGACGTGGTCGAAGTAGGCTTTAACCGTTAGCAGGTCATGGTGGACTATTACGAGAGTTTTTCCCTTAGATTGAAGTTCTCTCAAGACTTTGAGAATAGCTTGTTCAGTGGCAGCATCCACGCCGGCGAAAGGTTCATCCATCAGGTAGATAGAGGCATCTTGCACTAGAGCGCGGGCGATAAAAGTCCGCTGTTGCTGTCCACCGGAGAGTTCACTAATCTGGCGGTTGGCAAACTCAGTCATGCCTACTTTTTCCAGGGCTTGAAGGGCTAATTCCCTCTCCCGTTTACCCGGAGGGATAATCCAGCCTAGGGCTCCATAGGAGCCCATCATCACCACGTCTAAAACTGTGGTGGGGAAATCCCAGTCAACCTCACTACGTTGGGGGACGTAGGCCACTTCCCTGCGCATCTCTTTTAAGGAGCGTCCAAAGAAAGTGATGGACCCTGATGAGATGGGAATAAGTTGCAAAATAGATTTTAACAGGGTAGATTTACCGGCTCCATTGGGGCCGACAATGGCGCTAATGACCCCTTTTTCAATCTGGACATCGATATCCCAGAGGACCGGATTGTGGTGGTAGGCAACGGTCAAATCTTCGACTTCTATGGCGATGTTGTTTAGGTCGTTCATAATTTCTCCCTTAGAGTGCTAATGCGGCAACAATCGTTGTAATGTTGTGCTCTAACATACCTTGGTAAGTGCCCTCTTTAGTGCCACTGTCTCCCATGGCGTCTGAAAAGAGCTCCCCCCCGATTTCCACGGCAAATCCTTTAGCCTTCACGGCCTGTTGTAAAGAGTAGATTGTTTTTTTAGGGACTGAGGTCTCGATAAAAACAGCTTTGATTTGGTGCTCGACTATATAGTTTGCTAAATCCTGAACATTACGGGTTCCCGCTTCGCTGACTGTTGAAATTCCCTGTAGCCCTTTGACTTCGAAGCCATACGCCTTGCCAAAATATTCAAAAGCGTCATGAGCGGTTATGAGGACCCTCTGTTCAGCATCTAGTTTAGCCACTTCTTCTCTTATAAACTCATCGAGGGCATGCAGCTGCTCAACATATCGGTTATAGTTTTCAGTAATTTCCGTAGCACGCTCCGGGATGAGTTCTACCAAACTGTCGTAAGCGGCTTTGACAGCATACAGCCATAAGTTGATATCGAACCAGACGTGGGGATCGTAAGAGTCCCCTAGACCGATTAAATTCTCCTTAGGAATTGATTCACTAACGGCAACTGTCTTTTTGGTCCGAGAGAGGCTTTTTAAGACATCCCCCATTTTTCCCTCCAAATGGAGACCTCCGTAGAGGATTAAGTCGCTCTCGCTCAAGATCTTTACATCACTGGCCGTCGCTTTATAAAGATGGGGGTCAACACCCGGACCCATTAAGGAGGTCACTTCAGCGTAGTCTCCTGCTAAGTTGAGCGCGATGTCCCCAATCATGCCGATAGTGGTAGTCACTTTAGGGCGACTACTACTGCGTGGAGTTTCAGTACTATTACGACTGCATCCGCTAAGCAATATAATTAAAACTAAGACGACAACAAAAGCGATTCTCTTCATAACAACTCTCCCTCTAGAGTAAATATGGAGCATTTATTTTGATGCGTCAAGATAATTATATTGATTAATCAATATTTCCAGCTTCTCTTTTTGTCTTCAAAGCCAGTATCGTCAGCACTGTAAAAATTACCCCATAGACAATCTGGATAGACCCTAAGTAGGCAATAGAGGTTAGAGAGAAAATAAAAGAGGTCAGCAGGGGCCCGATTAGACCTCCCAGTGATCCCGCACCAACTAGATACATGACGAGATGGCCACCGCTAAACCTTTCGCGTGAGTTCTCCACTATAAGGACCCAAATAGGGCCACAAGCTAGACCTACTAGGGTTACCACACCCATTACCAACCATGTAGGACTGGTCACTCTTAAAAGGAGGAAGAGAATAGAGGAGATGAAGAGAAGTAGGGTATAGATTAAAATCGATTTTTTTGTGGAGTAGTTTTTTAAGAAAACAAAGGCTAATCTGGTTATGCTGAGGCCAACCCAAAAACAGGTAAGGGTAAGACTAGCATTGGCGCTATTAAAGGCAAAGGTAGTCTCTAGATAAACAGGCAGCCAACTAGCCAATGAGTTTTCTAAGATTACATAGGTCATAATCGTTAAAAAGAGCCAGATGAATCCGTTTTTAGCCTCATTTGTGGTTGCTGGAGGAGCTTCTTCCGCCGGGGCTGCCGCACTCACTTTTGAGTTACCGGTTATTAAAAAAAGGACAACAGTAGCGACCACTAGGGCAAAAGCACCCACTGCCATCCCTATTTGGGGGACCTTCAACCCTACTTTAAGGAATAAGCCGACAATCAGGGGGGCACTGAAAGCCCCAACGGCAAAAAAGAATTGTGAGAGGTGGAGGAGTTTTTGACTCTTAGAGTCCTCCGATAAAAGGGTGGTTCCTACCGATTCAACTAAACCGCCACTACCACCGATTACAATCATCATGAGGATGAGGAGGCTGAAAGAGGGGGTAAAACCAATAAAGAAAAGGAGCGCCGACGCGATAAAGAGGGCCGTCAGGACTATTGTGACCAAGGGAAGGTCTCTTTTCCTGTGGAGATTGCCGATGCCCATTGCACAAAGGGTAAAAGAGAGGGACTGCAGGAGAAACACAACCCCAAAGAGTTGCGGAGAGAGGGCGAACCGATCTGAAAAGTAGGTTACCAGAGGGGGGAGGGTATGAATGGAGATAGCAAAAGCTGCCAAACTAATTACCAAGCCTACTTTGCGTCTTAAAGTCATAATCTAAACCTCTGGAGTCAATTTTTTGGCGCTAGTATAACAGAGAATAGACTAAAGTAATACCACTATAGGAATATCACTCTCGTCAAAGTCTGAGTAAACCTCGAAAACCGCGGGAAGAATAGTAAGACTGAGCTCCGTTATGGTAAACAAAGACTGTATCACAACGACGGTCACAAAAAAGAGCAGAGCCACATCCCCTTATAATCTCGGGAGTTTTTATCCAACTTGATGTTTTTGTGTCAAATTTTCCAAACTCTTGTAGACTTCTGTATTCTGCTTCATTCAAGATTTCAATGCCGATCTCAGAGGCCATATCGAGAGCGTTAAATTGAGGTCGATGCTCTTTTCTTGACTCGAGCCCTTTACGGTCATAGCAAACATTGCGGCGACCTATGGGGGACTCTGGTGAACAGTCAACGTAAACCGCCCCACCTTTAGCGGCATCAAAGGCGATAAGATCGGGCTCTCCCCCGGTCCTCTCCATTGCGTGCAGCACAACTAATTTGTCATCGTTTACCAGTAATTTTGTCTTAACTTCTTCCCATTCAAAATCTTGATGACGCTCCATGTTTTTCAAAAAGCGCACTTTTAGAGTACTCAATAACACATCAGTCTCTTTTGGGGAGAGTCTTCTTTTTTTTGATCCCATTGGTAATTACCTCTCAATTTTAAGTCTTGCTATAGAAGGTATTTTACTGACTTAAGGTATTTATGAAAACTATTTTCTTAAAGGGTCCTTGGTGGATAGTAAAATATTAGAGGGATTTGTCACTGTTCAGTTGCTGGAATTAGTTCTATAATCGCCTCTTAGGAGGAGGTGTTCATGATAACTAAAGAGAAATATGGGTTTACAACCCTAGGGAATAAAGAGGTTGAAAAATATACTTTAGAGAAAGGCCCTTTTGTGGTGAGTGTTATCACCTTAGGGGGCACTGTAGTGAGTATTAAAACTCCCAACAGAGCCGGAGAGATGGGAGAGATTACCCTTGGTTATGGCACTCTAGAGGAGTATGAGCATAACACAACTTTTTTTGGCACCCTTGTGGGGCGCTTTGCCAACAGAATTAAAGGGGGCAAGTTCTCCATTGACGGCAAGGATTACCAAGTGCCACTCAATGATAACGGCATTAACTCCCTCCATGGGGGCCCCGAAGGTTTTCACTCCAAGGTGTGGCAAGCATCGACAGCCGAGGATGGCGAGAAGGCCTCACTAGTGTTAACCTATTTGAGTAGAGACGGTGAGATGGGTTATCCGGGAAACTTAGACGTTAAGGTGACCTATAACCTCTATAAAGAGGGAAAATTGGAGATAGATTATTTGGCTACAACTGATAAAACAACTCCGGTGAGTTTAACTAACCATGCCTACTTCAACTTAGCCGGCCATGGTGATATCCTCAACCACACCTTAAAACTTTACTGTGATGCTTATCTCCCTGTAGACGAAAACCTGATTGTATCGGGGGCTCTGCGCTCTGTTAAAGAAACACCTTTTGATTTTACTCAAGAAAAAAAGATCGGCACAGACATCGAGCAGGTCGGAGGCTACGACCACTGCTATGTTTTAACTGATCAGAGTAATACCCTCAAGAAATGCGCCTACGTTAAAGAGGAGGTATCTGGACGTACTATGGCGGTTTATACCACCCTGCCAGGGGTTCAACTCTACAGTGGCAACTTCTTAAATGGCACCGACAAAAGCCCAGAGGGGTTACCTTATGAAAAACATGCAGGCTTCTGCCTAGAAACGCAACACTTTCCTGATGCTATGAACCATCCCCATTTCCCAAATTGCCTGCTTAAACCGCAAGAGGTTTATAGTCATAAGACAGTGTTTGAGTTTAATGTATAGGGGCGTAGAGCTCTAACTATAAATTAAGAGCTCTTACTACGATGCCCCCCGCGGTTATCACCAAGGATAGAACACGAATCTCTGTCAACTAACTCTTGCCTTATTTTTACAACTAACTGGTTGTTTTTTTCGCCTTTAAGGATTAAAAGCATCATATCTGCTGCTGCAATACCCATTTGAACCGTATTGATCTGCATGGTTGTGATCTTTGGTACAAGGGGAGAGTCGTAGTCTAAAACATCTCCTGGTGCAAGTATTGAAAAATCTTCCGGTATTTTTTTGTTAAGGCTAGTGAGAAGTTTAATGACTCGGGCAGCGAGCTCGTCGTCTAAGCAGAAAAAGGCCGTGGGGGGGTCTTCACAGTGGAGCAAGGCACTCAATTTGCTCAGAAACTCCGCTTCTTGGTCAATACAATACCTCAGTGAAAAATTTTTAGGAAAAGGGATGTTGTTTTCTGCCAAAGCTTTTCTAAACCCATAAAACCTATCATGGAGAAGGCGTGGTAGGTTGGGGCGAACAGTATCGATATAGGCGATTTTCGTGTGCCCTTTCTCTATTAAGTAACGGGTTCCCTCATAGGCTCCTTGAAAGTCGTCGGCGCAAATACTGTGAAATTTGTCCTGGAGATCGTTGTTCATCACCAAAACTACCGGTATAGCGTTTTGCTCTAAGTTTATAAACAGTGGAGTATTGCCAAAATGCATCGCAAATACGGCGTTAGCACCTGAGTCGGTAATTTTAGCGAGGATTTTATCTATGCTCATCTGATTGGTTATCGGGATAATAATAGTAGTGTAAGAAGCATCGCGCATGGAGTTTTCAATCTCATGGATGACAGGACGGATAAAGTCCCATATAAAGCTCCACTCAGGGTCAATGTTGAAAAGAATTGCCACAACATTGCTGGGGCTAGCTTTCTTTGCTATTTTTCTCTGATGAATAGGGTATCCCATATCTAAGGCACATTGCAGGACTCTCTCACGGGTCTCGTTGGTAATCCTACCTTTGCCGTGGATGACCATTGAGACAGTTGGCACCGAAACACCAGTTTTATCAGCAACATCTTTCAAGGTTGGTTTTTTACTCAATTGAAGCTCCTCCTGAAAAACATTGTACACTAGAATAAGAAATTTATAAAGTGATAAAGTTTTTCAAATAATGATAAATTTATCATAAAATCTTGGTAAAATTATGTTGACAACTTGCCAATCTGTGTTACTCTAAAGACGCGAAGGAGGGTCTGTTTATGAAACGCGTTGGGCAACTTATAAGAGTAAAACCGGACAAAATTGAAGAATATAAGGCTTATCATAAAGCCATATGGCCGACTGTCGCTAAAATGATAAGTGAGTGTAATATAACAAATTATTCCATCTATCATCACGACGGGCTCCTGTTCTCCTACTTTGAATACGTAGGGGATGACTATGAGGCAGACATGGCAAAAATGGCTGCAGATGCAGAGACCCAAAAATGGTGGGCAGTCCAAATGCCACTGCAGCAACCCTATGAAAAAAGAGCAGATGGGGAGTGGTGGGCAGATATGGAAGAAATTTTTCATCAAGAGTAGGAGTTAAGGATGGAGAGATCAAAAAGTTGCTTGGAAAAGCTGGAAAGGGTCAATAAAACATTGCGTAATGAAGAGGCTGATAGAGTCCCGGTCAGTGATTTTTTCTGGGGAAGTTTTCTGGAAAGGTGGAAAAAGGAACTAGACTTACCAGCAGAGACCAATATCTATGATTACTACGACTTAGACTGGGAGTGTACCACCCCCAATATGGACCCCCATATCAAAAACTTTGAAATAATCAAAGAAAATGATCAAGAGGTAGTTGTAAGGACCGGCTATGAGGCCATAATTAGAAAAAAGTTTGCCGATCCAATGCCGGCATTCCTCTCTTTCTCCATCAATGATATCGATGAACTCGATAGTTTCGAGTTTGATGACCCTTGGGATGATAGGCGCTATTTTGGTCGTGGTGACAACCAAATAGCAGGTGTGGGCGATGGTTTTGTCCGCGATATTCCCCCATGGATTGAAACTGTTAAATCTATCTACCCTAAAAGACCGGTTTTTGGAAGCATAACAGAAGGTCATGAGCAACTTTGGCGTATTATTGGTAGTGAAAATGTCATGCTGTGGATTGGTCTCTATCCTGAGGAGCTTGGCAGATTCATTGAAAGGGTAGGCGACTTTTTGGTGGAGATGACTAAAGCTCAAATCAAAGCCGCTGACGGAATGTTGGACGGAATGGTTATTTGGGGTGACGTCGCCTATGTTAATGGGATGCTTTTCTCTCCGGTTTACTGGCGCAGATGGTTCAAACCGATTGTTGAAAAGATGGTAAAAGTTTGCCAGGAGGCCAATATACCGGTAATTTACCACGGGTGTGGCAATACCAGTAGCATCTTCAATGATTTCATTGAAATCGGCGTTAATGGCTACAACCCGCTAGAGGCGAAATCGGGATTAGATGTAGTTGAATTACGTAAGGAATTTGGCCATAAGATTAGCTTCGTTGGCAATATGGATGTTCTCGAGTGGGCTGAAGCCCCCATGGATGAGCTAGAGAGGATTATCCTCAGAAAATTAAACGCAGCCAAAGGCGGTGGCTATATTTTCCAAAGCGACCACTCGGTTCCCTCTAACGTCTCGGCGGAGAGGTACGAATTTGCACTCAACTTAGTGCGCAAATATGGTGTTTTCCCCCTAAACCTTGGGAAACACGATATTCCGGAGTTGAATTGAGATGAGGGGTAGGCAAAGCGTCTTAGATGCTATTCGTCATAAAGAGCCACAGAGATTGCCGATTGACCTGGGATCAACGCCCAGTTCGGGCATCTCGGCGATTGCCTACAACAATCTAACCGAGTACCTCCACCTAGAGGGTGATAACGCCAAGGTTTATGATGTTGTTCAGCAATTGGCAGAGCCTTCGCAAACTATAATCGATAGGTTCGAAGTTAGTGCTCTAGATATTGGGCGAGCTTTCAATGAAAATCCCCACGACTGGTACCCAATACAATTAGCTGACGGTAGCCCGGCTTTTTATCCCCAGTGGTTCAAACCGCGATTTAATAAAGACAAATCGTGGATTGCCACCAACAAGGCTAACTTGGATATTGCTCGCATGCCTGAGGGGGCGACCTTTTTTGACCAAATCTATTTCCCTTATATCGACGGTTATCCTAGTGACTATTCGGCGTTGCCGGCGGCGATGGATACTGTCCTTTGGTCGGCTTTGGTGCACAGTCCCTGGGACAGGGCTTCTGAGGCCGATTTCTGGACACAACTCAGAGAGAAGGCCCTCAACTTACGGGCGAGCAGTGACAAAGCGCTAGTTATAGTGGCCGGATGTAACCTCTTTGAATGGGGAACTTTTTTGAGAAGAATGGATAACTTCCTCATGGATATCTATTTGGAGCCGGAGAAAGTCGAGCGGTTATTAGATGCCTTGATGGAGATCCATCTGGAGACACTGAAAAACGTTTGCCATGCCGTAGGAGATATTGCCGATATCATCCGGTTCGGAGATGATTTAGGAATGGATAGCGGACCTTTTATGGCCCCCGAAATATACCGTAAAATATTCTATCCGCGTCATAAGAAATTGTGTGATTACGTCCACTCTAATAGTAGTATGCATACATTCCTCCATAGCTGCGGTTCTATTTCAGGGGTATTGCCCCATCTGATTGATGCCGGCTTTGAAATTATTAACCCGGTACAGACAAACGTAGAACATATGGACCCCAAATATTTGAAGCGAGAATTTGGAAAAGATGTGACTTTTTGGGGAGGCGGGGCCGATACGCGTTACACCCTTAATAATAAGGGGGTAGATGCCGTTAAAGCGCATGTGAGGGAAAATATTGAGATTCTTAATAAAGATGGAGGGTTTGTCTTTAATGCCATCCACAATATTATGCCCGATGTCCCTCCGGAGAATATTGTGGCGATGTTTGATGTCGCTCTTGAGTTTTAGGAATTAATGAAAAGGGGTTGAATGTGAGTAGAGAAGATATCGGATTAGCCTTAAGAATGGTCGGTGTCGGAAAACGCTATCCTGCCACGATTGCCGTCGATAATGTCGACTTTGAGGTCTATGCCGGCGAAGTACATGCCCTAGTAGGTGAAAATGGGGCAGGGAAGTCTACTTTGATGAAGATGCTAGCCGGTTCATTTAACGATTACACAGGCTCAATTTTTATCAACGAAAGGATGGTTAATCTCAATTCTCCGGCAGTAGCCAAGTCGTACGGAATAGGGATGATTTACCAAGAGCTGAGCCTAGCCCAGCCGATAACAGTGGCCGAGAATTTACTGGTTGGCCGGCTCCCCAAGAAAGGCCTTTTTATTGACCAGAAAAAGCTGGTTAGGGAAGCCAAAAGATTACTCAAAACCGTTGGTTTGGACATTGATCCTCTCCTCCCCGTGGAAGATATCAGTCAACATGAGGCTCAATTGGTGGAGATTGCCAAAGTGTTGGGGACAAATCCCTGTATTTTGGTTATGGATGAGCCTACCAGTGCCCTCTCCCGTGAAGAGGTCGAAAGATTGTTCGCCATTATAGACCGGCTGAGAAAGCGGGGTATGGCGATAGTCTATATTTCCCACCACCTCCCTGAGATCTTTAGAATCGCCGATAGGGTCACTGTTATGCGGGATGCCAAAAAGGTCGCCACTAGGCCAATCGATGAGATCACCCGTGAAGAAATTGTCCACATGATGGTAGGGCGCTCAATCAAAGATATTTACCAGAAAGAGAAGCGCGAGAAGGGCGCTGTGCGCCTAGAGGTTAAAAATTTATCGCGCTTCGGTTTCTTTCATAATGTTGACTTAAAATTACACGAGGGTGAAATCCTGGGAATCTGTGGCCTTTCCGGGGCCGGTCGGTCAGAATTAGCCCAAGTCATTTGTGGCTTGGAAAAAAGTGACGAGGGGACAATTTTCCTAGGAGAAGAGGAGATTACTAAACTCTCCATGGCTGAGCGCGTTCTCAGGGGTTTGGGTTATCTGACTGAAGATAGGAAGTTAGAAGGTCTTGCCTTGCGCCTCACGATGGATGATAACATCCTTTCGGCTGTTATACCGCGGTTAACTAAAGGACTAATCTTCAACAAGAAATATGGGAGAGAAGATGCCGAAAGGTTGGTCAAAGAGCTCTCAATCTACCCCACAAAACTGGACCGCACTGCCGACAATCTCTCGGGAGGCAACCAACAAAAACTGCTCCTCGCTAAGTGGATGGCTATTAAGCCAAAGGTATTAATCCTAGATGAACCCACGAGAGGTGTTGATGTGGGGGCTAAAATTATTATCCACCAGACAATCGAACGGTTAGCACAAGAGGGGAGTGCCATCTTAATAATATCGAGTGATTTGCCTGAACTTGTCAGGCTTACCGACAGGGTAATCATAATGCGTAAAGGGTACTTTACTAAAATAATGGAGCAAGAAGAGTGTTCAGAAGAGTCTTTACTACTGGCTGCGAATACTGAGGTGAGTGTATGAACCAAGTGCAAAGAATTGAAATTGATACTAGAGCCCTAAAGACTAGTCGCTTTACTGCTATCCTTAATAGCGTTGGAATTTATGCTATTGCGGCCCTGTTTGTGATACTCGGGATAGTTCTGCAACTCTCCGGTGTAATTTCTAATTTTTTAACTGCTAAAAACTTCATGAACATCATTGATGCGACTGCTCTTTTGGGAATTGTGGCTGTGGGGATGTCTTTCATTACCTACTCAGGGCACTATGCCGACCTATCGGCTCCTACAACCATCGCCTTGAGTGGCATTGTCAGTGTTGAACTCCTTAAATACGGCTTCTTCCCGGCGATTTTAGGGGGGTTAATAGTTGGATTAATTATTGGAGCTATTAATGGAATAGTGGTGGGTAAATTTAAAGCGAACCCCATTATTTGGACCCTCGCGATGAGTTACGTAGGGATGGGAATTATCCGTTTT
>JBAYSE010000053.1:0-10750 GCA_041676265.1 Sphaerochaetaceae bacterium | reverse complement strand
ACCTATCACTTTGTGGGAGGCCATGTTTTTACCGGCGGTACTTGAGTCGGCTTTAATGGACTTCACCTACATCAACGACCAGGGTGAGGAGGTGAAAATTGCCAGCGATTACACGGTGATTAACCCTGAAGTTGAAGGACTCAGGCCACAAACCTTGACTGAATGGCGCTCTCGATCCTTTGCCACCCTCTTAGTGTCTCTCCTTTTTGCTCTTTTGATGCGCCTGTTACTCTACCTCGCATCGAAGTCTCCCTTAGCGAGGATAACCTATGGCGTTATAAATTTTTTGGTCTACTTCGGTTTTGGCCTTCTCTCCCTCTTGCTCATCTTCATGGTTACCATCAGCAACCACGATGTGACCTACTGGAACGAAAACCTCCTCTTTGTGACCCCTTGGCTTTTAGTGATGGCATTTCAGGCCCTCCGTTATACTTTCTCCAAGAAATATTCACTGAAGAGATTCCGCAAGGGTAACTTATTTTTCACCTTCTCTCTCGTGGCAGTCATTGGCGCAAAACTTCTTTTTTCCGGCTTCTTCATCCAACAGAACTGGCAGGTAATCTTCACGTTCTTGCCGTTGTTTGTCGCCAATAGCACCCTCACTTGCAAGCGACAATCTTAGTCCCCTTGCCCTCATAAAGGGCCCCCCAGAGGTTTTCTGGGTTGGTAATTAGACCGGTGTTGCCGGTCGTTTTGACGAAGTCCAAAGCTGCTTCTATTTTGGGCAGCATACTCCCCGGCGCAAAATGGCCCTGCTTCATAAAGGCTTGCGCCTCTTCCACGGTAATAGTATCGAGGGCTCGCTGATCTTTTTTGCCGTAATTTATGAAAACCTTTTCGACTGCTGTCGAGATTACAAAAAGGTCGGCTTTTAGTTCTTTGGCAATCAGAGCGGCGGCCAAGTCTTTATCTATAACGGCTTCAATTCCCCTGTAAAGCCCATCTTCTTGCCGTACGACAGGGATGCCTCCCCCGCCGGCTCCGATAACCATCACGCCATTGGCCACTAAGGTTTTGAGGGTCTCTAGCTCAACTATTGAAAGGGGTTTAGGGGAAGGGACCACCCGACGGTACCCTCGCCCTGCATCTTCCATCACCGCCCATCCATCTTTAGCCTGTCGCTCTTCGGCTTCCACTTGACTCATAAACGACCCAATCGGTTTGGTGGGCTTTTGAAAAGAGGGGTCTTTTGGGTCCACTTCCACTTGGGTAACAGCGGTGGCCACTTGGGTTCCATTACCCTCCCTAATGAGTTCATTTTTGAGGGCCATTTGGAGTTGGTAGCCAATGGCACCTTGGGTGTCGGCAACACAAGAGTCGAGGGGCACTGTGTGGAGCACATCTTTAGCGATCTCGGCTCTCAAAAGGACAAAGCCCACTTGGGGCCCATTTCCATGGGTTATTACAACCCGATGCCCGGCTTTGACCAACCGTGCTATACGGGAAGCAGTTTTTTGGGCAGCCGCATACTGGCTCTCGATTGTGACGTGTTTATCATCTTCTATTAAGGAGTTCCCCCCGATGGCAATGACAATTAATTTTCCGCCTTCCATTATTTTCTCCATCTTCTTAAGTATAATTGCTTTGCAACAAATTGCAACAACCGTTTCCCCTTTACTAAGCACCCCTTTTTCGGTATTGTCAGGTGCATAACGTAGCGGGGGGAGCGAGATGTTCACAAGAGAGCAAAAAAAACAATTTCTATTCGCATTATACTTAACATCGATGGTTTTGGTTAATACCCTTGGTTCAAAAATCACAACGTTAGGTTCAATTAGGGCCTCGGTAGGGGTTTTTTTCATGCCTGTCCTCTTCCTCATAACAGACATCATCACCGAGGTTTATGGGCGAAAAACTTCCGCCCAATTCGTCAACCTCTCCACCATCATGCTAATCTTTATGTTCCTAATGATTGGGCTGTGTATAATTTTGCCACCCAATCCAACTTGGGGTCTACAAGAAGCTTACGCCAATATTTTCTCTTCAAGTATGCGGATGACAATAGCCAGTTTGATCTCCTTTTTCATCGCCCAACACATCGATGTGGCTATCTTTGCCTTTTTCAAACTCATCAATAAAGGAAAATACCTGTGGATTCGTAACAATGTTAGCACAATTATCAGCCAATTAGTCGACACTACGATTTTTATGTTCGTCGCCTTCTACAAAATAAACGCCAATTACACCTTTGCCTTTGTCTGGAGTCTAATCCTCCCCTATTGGGCCTTTAAAGTTATCTTTGCCCTCATAGACACCCCCTTCTGCTATTTAGGAGTATGGTGGCTCAAAAAGGGTGAATAGTCAGACAATTAGCCTTTTCGGTGACAGTCTAACTTTAGGCAGAATTGGGATTCCCTACCACCGCTTTCTTGTGGGAAATATTGAAGTGCGCGGAATTGAGGGAGAAACCTTCAGCGCCATAGCTAAGCGGGTGGAGCGTTATCTAGCACGACACCAACCCCACACGCTGGTTATTCAGGGGGGCGCTAACGACCTTCTCCTCAGTGAAGCCTCCCCACTCTATAACCCTAAATTCCCCCCTGTTAAAGATCATGCGCTCTACAGGGAAACCCTAACACAAACCCTTAACAAAATAGAGCTGTTAGCACCCAAGACAAGGGTGATTATCTGCTCTATTCCGATTTTGGGTGAGGATCTCACCTCAAAACTCAATGCACAACGCAAAACACGCAACAAAGTTCTTAAAGAATATTTGCTAGAGAGGGGCACTGCCGTTTACTGCGATATTACCGACGAGTGTGAACAGATTATTACACGGGAGCAAGATTCTCCCGTTTTCCCCTATTTCATTGAGGATTACGCCAACTTTGACAGGGATGCTCAATTTATCCAAGGAGATGAAGAGCGGGCGGCTCTTCTCTCTCAAGAGCGTCATCTAGTAGTAACAGTCGACGGCTTACATCCCAATGGCAGAGGAGCGCGCTCAATAGCTTCACCTCTGGCAAAACTTTTAGTACATTAAGAGTGCAAGTAAATGAGAAAATAATAAAATCGTGGAGGATAATTCATGGCAGAACAGGAATTGATGCCTATTGAGCAAACGCTGCCCCGTAACCTTTTTGTGCTACCTCTCAGTGGAAACCCCATCTTTCCGGGGCTTTTCACGCCCCTCTCAATTGAGAGTAAAGAAGACATTGAAATCGTAAACCAAGCTATGAGTCACGGTGGAGACCTAGGTCTTCTCCTGATGAAAGATGAAAATAGAGCCGATTATGATGGTGACAACCTGTACCGTGTGGGTACTGTGGCTAAGATAATTAAACGGATTAAACTCCCCGAAGGGGGGATGAGTATCTTCATTTCGACTATTAAGCGGTTCCAAGTGAAAGACTTCCACTCCAGTGGCGCCTTTATAATAGCCGAGGTTGAGTACCTCAACGATATAGAAGATAAGCCCGAAGAGTTAAAAGCTTGGACACGCCAACTCATCATTGAGACTAAAAAACTCTCCAAAGGCAACCCTCTCTTCACTGAAGAGATGCGCCTCAACATGGTCAATATAGACCATGCCGGAAAGATGACCGATTTCATCGCCAGTATAATCAACATCGACCGACGTCAACAACAAAGAATATTAGAGACGCTTAACGTCAGGCGTCGCATGGAACGGGTCTTGGTCTTTATCAAGAAAGAGCAAGAAGTTCTCGCCATGCAGGAGCAGATTCAAAAGCGGGTCAATGCAAAACTGGAGAAAAATCAAAGAGAGTACTTTTTAAGGGAAGAGTTGCGTCACATACAACAAGAATTGGGGCTTACCAGTGACCCCCGCTCAGCAACTTACAACAAATTAAAGAAGCAGCTCGACGCCTTAGCTCTAGAGGGCGAGGTCGCCGAAGCGGTTCAAAATGAACTCGATAAATTCGCCTCCCTCGACCCCAACAGTCCCGATTATTCAATAACCCGCACCTACCTGGAGACGATTGCGGCCCTCCCTTGGAAAGACCCTAAGCCTGAAGATTACTCCATAGCAGGTGCTAAAAAAATCTTAGAGGCCGACCATTACGGTCTCAAAGATGTTAAAGATAGAATTTTGGAATATCTGGCCGTTAGAAAAAAGAAAGGCGACACAAAAGGCTCGATTATCTGTTTGGTGGGACCACCGGGAGTTGGTAAAACTTCAGTCGGTAAATCGATTGCGCGGGCTCTTAAAAAAGAGTACTTCCGCTTTAGTGTGGGGGGAATGCGTGACGAAGCCGAGATCAAGGGCCACCGGCGCACCTATATAGGAGCGATGCCCGGGAAAATTATACAGGGGCTGAAGACCGTAAAGTCGAAAAACCCCGTCTTCTTAATCGATGAGGTCGATAAAATGGGGATCTCTTTCCAAGGAGACCCTGCCTCCGCGCTTCTGGAAGTTCTCGACCCCGAACAAAACTCAGGCTTCCGGGACTACTATCTAGACCTCCCCTTCGATATCTCCCAAATTCTCTTTATTGTCACCGCCAACACCTTAGAGACAATTCCCCGTCCGTTACTCGACAGGATGGAGGTAATTCACATCGCCGGTTATACTGCCAATGAAAAATTAAACATTGGGCAAAAATATTTAGTCCCCAAGAGTCTCAAAAAACATGGTTTGACCAAAAAAGAGGTCTCTTACACTACTACTATTCTCCATGAAATTGCCGAGAGTTATGCCAGGGAAGCGGGTGTGAGAAACTACGAAAAATCGCTCGACAGGATCCACCGTAAAGTCACCCGTGAAATATTAGAAAGTGATGTAACCCTCCCTATTAAAATCACTAAGAAGAAGATGATTGAATACCTGGGCCAACCGATCTTCAGAGAGGACGAAATCCTCAAAGCTGACCGACCCGGAATGGCAGTTGGCCTTGCTTGGACTAGCTTAGGAGGCGATACCCTGATTATCGAGGCGGTTAACTATCCTGGCAAGGGGGAGTTAAAGCTGACTGGAAAGTTAGGAGAGGTGATGCAAGAATCGGCTAATATTGCCCTCACCCACCTTAAGAGTATCGCTAAAAAATACAATATTGAGCAGAACTGGTTTGAAACTAACGCTATCCACCTCCACGTACCTGAAGGCGCCACCCCAAAAGATGGTCCTTCAGCGGGAATTACCATGGCTAGTGCTCTCTATTCACTGGTTACCAACAAATTACCCAAAGAGAACTTAGCCATGACCGGCGAGCTCGACCTGGTTGGCAAAGTAATGCCGATTGGAGGCTTGAAAGAGAAGGTTCTGGCAGCTCGCCGGAATAAGATAGAGACTATCTTAATCCCAAAATTTAACCAAAGAGATTTAGATGAGCTTGACGAAGAGGTTAAAGAAGGCATCACTTTCCACTTAGTGGCCACCTTTGAAGAGGTTTTAAACCACGTGTTTGGGAAGCAGTAGAATATGGAATTATTGAGCCCGGCAGGGACTTTAGAGAAATTAGAATATGCGTATGCCTACGGAGCCGATGCGGCTTACGTAGGTATGCAAAACTTCTCCTTACGCAGTCGTGCCGGCAATATTGATGAAAGCCAAATAGAGGCCCTCAAAGCCATAAAAGGTTCCAAAAAACTCTATGGTGCGGTTAACAGTTTCTTCCATGAAAAAGATATAGGACTCCTCAGATCCAAACTGGAGAGTATAAAAGCGTTCCCATTTGATGCCCTAATTATGAGCGATATGGGAGCGGCTGCGCTCTTAAGGAATTACTTTGGCAAGGCAATGCCCCTCCATCTCAGTACACAGGCTAATTGTCTCAACAGTGAAGCACTAAAAGTCTACCAAGATTTAGGTTTTTCCCGCATAATTCTGGCCAGGGAAGTTTCCCTTGCAGAGATTAAAAAACTTAAACAGGCCGTTGCCGGGATGGAGATCGAGACCTTTGTTCATGGGGCAATGTGTATGGCCTATTCAGGTCGATGCCTCCTAAGTGCTTTCCTTAGCGGAAGAAGCGCTAATGCGGGCGACTGTGCCCACACTTGTCGCTGGAACTACCGCTTAGCCCTGGAGGAAGAGTCACGCCCCGGTGAATACTTCCCGATTAGCGAAGAGGGGGGGTTCACCACCATTCTCTCCTCCAAAGACCTCTGCATGATTGACCACCTTGACAAGTTGCGCGAGGCGGGCATCGATTCACTGAAAATAGAGGGACGCATGAAATCGCTCTATTACGTAGCCACGGTAACCAGAGCCTATCGCAAAGCCCTCGATAAAGCCACTGATTGGCGCCTCTACCGCGATGAACTGTTCAGAGTTAGCCACCGCGAATACTCAACTGGTTTCTTCTTCGATAAAGAGGAGATCTCACATTCAACTGAGAAAAGCTATATCAGGCAATATCTCCTCTTAGGGACGGTTGGAGACGAGGTAAGTCCTGGCCTTTTTGAACTGAAATTGAAAAATAGACTAACAACGGCAAGTACTATTGAATTTATCGGTCCCGACACATTGGCCGTCGAAGTGGACGACTTTACCCTTTACGATGAAGAAGGGGTAGAAATTGAGGTGGCAAACCACCATCAAAGAATTTTTTTAAAAACAGACAAGTCGATTGCCAAAAATTTTATAATCCGCCAAAAAACCCCTTTTTAGACAATAAATCCACCATTTTAGCGCTTTTTTCTTGTTATTTAGCCAAAATATGCTAACATACTCTTAAGAATTATTAGGAGGCTAGCCAATGACAGTTCATGAGCAAATCGTGGCTCAATATGAAGCCTACATTGCAGAGAACCAGAAATTCACCGAGAGGGGAGTTAAAGCTTCTGCAGCTAGAGCAAGGAAGGCTCTGGGCGAGATGGGGAAACTTGCTAAAGAGCGCCGCAAAGAAATTCAAGATGAGAAGAACGAGCTTTAAATTAGCGTCTATTAAAAACAGGTCACAATGACCTGTTTTTTTTACTCCTCAAGTAGTGAGGAAAGCAGGGAGAGGTGACTCTCCCCTTTTTGTATCTTCTCAACGAACTCTTGCCGTTTGGACGCCTCTTTTTCAATCGCAACTTGTTTAGCATTGGCCAAAAACTGAGGGTTAGAGAGTTTCTTAAGGCTTCCCTCCAAGGCCCTCTTATTACGCTCTAAATCGGTAGAAACCCTCTTTATTTCAGAGGCGATATCGATAGCGTCATGGACGAAGATAAAAGCTTCAAAGCCCCTACCCGCAACAGGAATAGCTGAGGCCACAGTGCCCCTTTTATTTTCATCAATAGTGAAGTTAGAGGCGCCCACGAAAGAGGCCACCAACCCACTCTTACTTTTAACAAAATCTCGCCCCTTAAAGGTCTCCTCAGGCCTGAGGACAACTGAGATTTGCCTCTCTGTTGGAATTTGTAGTTCGCTACGCAGAGTCCTCACCGCTTGGACTAACTCCTGCATCGCACCAATTATTTCAATTGCCTTAGGATAGCGCTGGTTTTCAGCATAAACTACGTAAGGCTCCTCAATTAATCGCCCTTGGGTATTGGGGAGTTTTGAGTAGATCTCTTCGGAGATAAAGGAGGCAAAGGGGTGCATTAAGCGCATCTGTTTAGCCAGAAGGTCCAACATTATACTCACCTGGCGGTCCTTCTCCTCCTCATCCTTGGTAGCTAAGTTATGCTTAGTCGCTTCGATGTACCAATCACAGAAATCTCCCCAGAAGAGGTCATAGATTGCTTGGGCGGCATCATTAAAACGGTAGTTTTCCATGGCCTTCTCAATCTTTAGAGCACTCTCATTAACTTGGTGGTACATCCACTGGTCGATTACCTCGAGTTTTAAGTGATCGAAAGGTATTAACTTGCGCCCCTCAATATTCATCAAAAGGAAACGGGTCGCGTTCCAAACCTTGTTGGCAAAACGAGAGCCCAGTTTAAAAGAATCGAGGTCAATTAAAATGTCTTGCCCTTGGGCTGCTAAATAACAGAGGGTAAATTTCATGGCATCGGCGCCGTAGAGGTCGACAACCTCTAAGGGGTCAATTCCATTGCCGAGTGACTTGCTCATTTTACGGCCCTGTTTATCGCGCACAAGACCCGTAATATAGACGTCATTATAGGGGACCTCTCCCAAGAACTCCAAAGAGGCCATTATCATGCGGGAAACCCAAAAGAAAATAATGTCGTAGCCGGTAACTAAAGTATTGGTGGGAAAGAATGTCTCTAAATCGGCGGTTTGGGCGGGCCACCCCAGTGTACTAAAAGGCCACAGCCAAGAGCTAAACCAGGTGTCTAAGACATCTTTGTCTTGTTCTATGTTGCTGGAACCACACTTGGAACATTGGCTGGGGTCCTCTCTAAGGACCATGACTTCACCACAATCGTTACAGTACCACACAGGGATACGGTGTCCCCACCAGAGTTGGCGACTGATGCACCACGGTCTAATATTTTTAAGCCAGTGGCTGTAGGTGTTTTCCCACCTTTTGGCGTAAAAAGAGACCTCGCCCTGCTGCCATGCCTTCAAAGCTTTTTGGGCCATTGAATCCATGGCTACAAACCATTGCTCTGAAAGGTATGGTTCAATAATAGTTGAACAGCGGTAGCAGTGCCCCACTTCATGGTCGTGGTCTTTAAAAGAGAGAAGCAACCCCTCCCCTTCAAGGTCCTTAACCACTGCAGAGCGCGCCGTATTAACATCCATCCCCCTGTAAGCCGGTGGAACGTTATCGTTAAGGGTCCCATCCGGGTTGAGGATATTGACCTGCTCCAGATTATGCCTTTGCCCAATTTCCCAGTCGTTAGGGTCGTGAGCCGGGGTAATTTTCACAAAGCCGGTGCCAAACTCCATATCGACATAGTTATCGGCAATAATAGGGATTTTCTTATGGGCTAAAGGCAGAATGACACTAGTGCCCACTAAATGGCTGTAGCGCTCATCATTGGGGTTAACCGCCACGGCAACATCCCCAAACATCGTCTCCGGGCGGGTAGTTGCCACCGTTATAAATCCATCTCTATCGGCAAAGGGGTACTGCACTTCGTAGAGTTTCCCCTTCACATTGCTATGTTCAACTTCGTCATCGGCCAAAGCGGTGCCACATTGGCTACAGTAGTTAACCAAATAGTTTCCTTTGTAGATTAAACCCCGCTCATAGAGGAGGACAAAGGCTTCTCTAACCGCTCTGCTAAGCCCCTCATCGAGGGTGAAGCGTTCGCGAGACCAGTCACATGATGAGCCAATTTTCTCCAGTTGCTTGACGATTATTGAGTGGTGTCGCTCTTTTACCTTCCAAGTCTCTTCTATAAACTTTTCACGCCCTATAGTGTGTCTAGATAACCCTTTTTGGGCTAATTCTCTCTCAACAACGTTTTGGGTGGCTATGCCGGCATGGTCGGTACCTGGCAACCAAAGGGTAGGCCTGCCCTTCATTCGCCAATAGCGGGCCAAGATATCTTGTAAGAGATTATTAAGGGCATGCCCCATATGGAGAATCCCTGTGACGTTAGGGGGAGGCATGACCATCGTGAAAGGGGCGTTGCCATTTACTTTGGGCTTAAAGCAACCGTTGCTTTTCCACTCCTCGTAAATCCTCTCTTCAAACTCTTTAGGGTTGTAAGTTTTTTCAAGTTCCACTGCTTGCATTAAACGCCTCCTGGCACCACATAGATGGTGCCATACTAACAAAATCACTCTAATGTTACAACTAAAGAGAGGTCCCAACTTTGTGGGACCTTTGACGAGATATATATAAACCTCTCTCTTCAGAGAGGGTTATCATCACTGTCTATGGGCACTACCCCCTTGACCCTGAGGTCGACATTGTAACCGCGACTATCCAGATATTTAAGAATCTCTTCTAAAGTGAAGTTTTCTAAAATTTGGGCAGCGGTTAATCCATCAGTGGCTTTAACCTGTACCACCCGTCCTTCATTGCCTGACTCGAGGCGTGGAATAAGTTGGTCTGCTGGGCCATGCCCTTGCGGATTAATGAACAGCGCTCCAATGAAAATAATCACAAAAGCAGCTGCCACAGTTAAAAGTGTCGGGCCTTTGATACGAAAGTCACGGTTAAGGAATCCCCTTTTTTTATTGGAGATATAGTTGTTTTCAATGAACTGGAGCACCTTCTCGGCTCGTGGCTCTATGGCTTCATCCTCTAACCGCGAGGAGCGCACTAGGAGGTGGAGGCTCTTGAGCTGTTCGTATCTACTCCTACAAGCCTTACAATAAGTCAGGTGTTCCTCTACTTGAGTCTTCCAAGGCTCCACTAATTCGTTATCGAGGTGGGTATTTAAAATTTGATCATCAAGACACATCAATTTCCTCCCGGTCAAGCATCGATTCCATCATCTTTCTGGCCCGATGAACCCTGACCTTCACATTACTTTCGGAAATGCGGAGAATCTTAGCAATCTGCTTGTAATTTAAGTCGGCATACTCTTTTAAAACAAGGACCGACTTCAACTTCTCAGGCAACTTCTCGACAGCCTCCCTGACTAAAGTTTTGGTTTCCGAACTTATTAACGCCTCTTCTCCGCTTCTGATGGGAACCTTGGGGGCTTTCTTGATTTTATCCACCATGGCTCTCTCTCTCGACTTGCGCTTAACCACGTTAATGGCCAAGTTTTTTGTAACCCTGATTAACCAGTACTTTGCTTCATCGACCGATTTAAATACAATGTTACGCTCAAAGAAACGGATAAATGCCTCTTGGCAGATGTCCTCAGAAACATCTAGGTTATAAGTAACGTGATACGCAACGCGCATCACTACCGGAAAAACCTCCTTGTATACAAGCCTAAACGATTCATTTTCGTTGCTCTTTACTTCCATATGCTCAACAACTCACCTACCATT
>JBAYSE010000052.1:0-10921 GCA_041676265.1 Sphaerochaetaceae bacterium | reverse complement strand
TGATAGTTCCAATAAAGAATTTAAAATTTTAATGGCTCACAGATTAGAATTTTGACCCATTGAAGGGGTAACCTTTACTATTTCAGAAAATGTAATGTATCAAAACGGCATTTTCAGTCTTCGCCGATATATAATAACTTTAGGCTTAAGTTACACCTTATAACAACAGAGGGGCTGAGTTCAACCCCTCTCCTAATCTAAAGCGCAAGCTTTAGTATCTTCTCAACATCATCAACCGATAGATTTTCAAACTGACCAAGGCTTTTACGCCCCTCAAATGTTTTCTCAGCCATTAATCTGATGTTCTCTGCATCTATGTTGGCATCTCCTAGGCGAATTGGCATGTCAATTGATTTGTAGAAGTTCTCTAGTTTCTCTATGGCGACTTCCACCATAGTCTCTTTATCGTCAAAGGTAAGGTCTACACTCCAGACTCTCGTGGCGAATTGGACAAAGCGGTCGATGTGCTGCTTGTAGACATATTTCATCCAAGCGGGGAAGACTATGGCTAAGCCTGCTCCGTGGGCTATGTCGTAGATTCCACTCAGTTCGTGCTCTATATCGTGACTGGCCCAGTCTCCAACCCTACCTTGGTCTAGTAGATTGTTGTGGGCAATAGTCCCGGTCCACATTATCTCTGCCCTATAGCGGTAATCACTGGGCTCTTTAAGGGCCAAAGGGCCATAGGCAATAATGTTCCGCATGGCACTCTCTAAGAGGCGGTCACTTAAATCGTTGTGCTTCTCATTGGTGAAATAGCGCTCAAAGAGGTGGGCTAAAATGTCTGAAATCCCACAAGCTGTCTGGTAAGCGGGGAGAGAGTAGTTTGTCTGGGGATCCATGATGGCAAATTTAGCAATAATAGTTTCGCTGTTAACTGCCCTCTTTAAGTTTTTGTCCCAGTCTGTTATCACACTGCCGGTTGAGCTCTCTGAGCCTGCTGCCGGAATTGTTAAAACAACTCCCAAGGGTAGCGCCTCTTTAATAACGCAATCCCCATTCATGTAGTAATCTTCCCAAATGTCCTCATCATCACGCAGTTTAGCCCCAAAACTAATAGCCTTGGCCGAATCAATAGCACTGCCCCCACCGACGGCTAAGATAAAATCGATTTGCTCTTTTTTACAGATTTCAATCCCCTCTTTGACTAAAGAGAGACGTGGATTGGGGACTGCCCCGGGGAGTTCCACCACTGTAAGACCCGATTCTTTCAAGGAGTGAATTACCTGGTCATACACCCCGTTCTTCTTAATTGAGCCACCCCCGTAGTGTAGCAGTATTTTCTTTCCATAGGCTGAAGCTAACACCCCAACCTCTTTAATGGTTCCAGCGCCAAAGACAATTCGGGCTGGATTGTAGTAACTAAAATTTAACATAAATGTCTCTTCTCCTTAATTTGTCCTTATAGTATCGGGGAAACCTCATCTTTTTTGCGTAAAGCCCAAGCTAAGCCGGCAACTGCCAGATTGTGGTCTTCCCTCTCTGTCAATCCTGAAACTGTAATAATCCCTACCGGCCCAGTCCCCTTTAAGATAATGGGAAAAGCGCCACCATGGAAGCAAAACACGGTCTCTTCAACGTAAAATTCCTCTAAAGCACTCCGGCCCTTCTCAGCCAGTAGCCTCCCCATGTAATAGCTGGAGTGTTTGAAACGCTCCACAGTGCGCTTTTTCCGCTCTATCCACCCCTCATTATCTAGAGAGGCGTCATTGGAAGAGTAATGGAAGAGGCACCTGCCACTCAACGTGATATCGAAGGCGACAGGCAGGCTCTCTGTGCGGACTTTATTGACTATCCAAGAGCCTAACCTCCAAGCAATCTCAGAATCAAAACGGTTAAATTGGAGCACTTGTTCATGGTGCAACAACTCTTTAAGAATATTAGGCATACTAACTCCCCTGCATAAAAAAAGTTTAGAGCATTATAGCACGGATAGAGCTCTTGTAATAGAAAAAGCCCTAGCAACTATTTAACTTCGGTGTTAGCATCCCCCTTATATCTTTTAAAATTTTGGAGTCATGCCATGGAAGTTTCTATACAGCCCAAGAGTACATCAGGGCTGTACGATACCCCCTTATTACACCAAAGTGCTTTTTGGTCGGCTGTTAAGAAAAAGCAGGGAATTACCTGCGAAGCCTACGACATAAAAGTTCGCCCTCAAGAGTTAGGACTCTCCAATCAATCTGCCTATCTTTTAGATGACCTACTAATCTTAATACAACCTATCACAAAAGAGTCTTGCCTTGCCTATAGTCCCTACGGTCCATTTTTGACACCCAGTGACGAAATAGCCGGCCCTTTCTTGGAAGAGCTCTCCGAAGCATTACGTCCCCATCTGCCTGAAGAGTGTATAGCCCTCCGTTGGGACCTCCCCTGGGAGTCCCCTTGGGCCCTTGACGCCGACGGGTTTGACGAAAATGGGCAATGGAAGGGGCCTCCTCAGCCTGAATTGCAGGAACTACGACTCAATTGGGGCACTTGTGAACATAACCTCAGGAAAGCCTCCGGCGATATCCTCCCCACCGATACCCTCCTCGTTACTTTAAGACACGATGAAGATGATATATTGGCCTCGATGAAAGCCAAGACCCGCTACAATATTCGCCTCGCCAAGCGGCACGGCATTGTCGTTAAACGGGGTTCCTTTGAGGACCTCGATGTTTTCTACACCCTCTACCGGCAAACCTGCCGTCGCAATCGCCTTAATCTCCACCACAGGAGTTACTTCGAAACCCTCTTTATAACCGGATGTGATGACTTTGAACTCCTTATTGCTTATCTCGATAGGCAAACCCCTCTAGCTGCCCTTTTTATTACCTATAGTGGTGACAGGGCTACGTACCTCTATGGCGCCTCCAGTAGTGACCATCGCAATAAGATGGCGCCGTACCTACTCCAATGGGAAGCTATTAAGCATGCTAAAGAGAATGGGTGTCGGCAATACGACCTCTTTGGAACCCCTCCCAACAAAAACCCCGCCCATCCGATGCATGGCCTTTATCGCTTTAAAAGTGGGTTCGGTGGTGATGAACTCCACCGCTTGGGTTGCTGGGATTACCCCTTTAACCATGAAGAGTACGAAGAATACTCAAAAGTAGAATTATTAGCCCGTGGATACCATTTAAATTGAAACTCACCCTAAAAGGTGATGCTAATTATCCCCCTAAACAGGTACCAAAATACCCTCTGTAGATTATATGAAAAAGAACCCTTTCAGCTTAATCTTGGGCCATGAGTAAAACAACAAAGCGAGATTTAGCAATTATTTTGATGTCGGTTCTTTTGGCAGCCGCCTCATTAGCGCTTATCGGCAGGCTCCATGTCGACAGCTCAACGGATGTCTTCATCCCTCAGAAAGATGAAGTCGTCAAAATTAACAATGAGATTGAGGCTAAGTTTGGCTCTTTGGATGCCATGATGGTAGGGGTCTCGGCCCCCGATGGCAACATCCTTACAAAGGAAAATCTAGCCATTGTTGCCAACCTCTCCAAACAGTTTGCTGAAATTGAGAATGTCAAATCGGTTGTCTCTATTGCCAACACAGATCATATGCAACCCAGTGAAGACGGCTTTGAAGCAATTCCCCTCTATAATGAAAAAGAGGAGGGTGCTATCGAAAATCTTATCTCTCGATTGGAAGATTGGAGAGAGGTTTACGATGGTTCTCTCATCTCAGCCGACCGGTCGATGGTAGCCCTAATTATTTACCCAAAGACTAATCTTGCCCAGAATGCTCAAGATGAAATTTTGGATCAACTTAAAATGGTGGTTAACTCATCTCCGTATGACTCCTTGGAGTTCTCCTATGTAGGATTACCGGTGGTGAAGAAACAAATAAATGAGAGCCTGATGAGTGATATGGCCATCTTGGCCCCTGTAGTGGGCTTTCTAATCATATTGGTTCTCCTTTTCTCGTTCCGCCGTCTAGCCGGGATTGCCTTACCTATAATTGGTTTGGCAATCTCGGCGTCGGTGACTTTGGGCATTATGGCTCTCTTTAAGATTACTTTCACAATGGCTACTATGCTTGTCCCCGTCTTACTCTTAATAGTAGGCAGTGCCTATGCTATCCACGTGATGAGCCATTTCTACGGTGAAGTGGCCTTAGCCAATCGAGCTTTAAATGCCGAAGAGACAAAAGTGATTATTTCTGCCGTTGTTAAACGCAACCGAATGCCTATCATTATGGCAGGGGCAACCACCGCTGCCGGTTTTATTGCTCAATTCACGAGCCCCTTAGCTCCCTTTAGAACCTTTGGATTGTTAAGTGCCATCGGAGTTGTCCTCTCGCAGCTCTCCTCCCTCTACCTCCTGCCCGCTCTTCTAAGAGTAGCCTACCGCCGTGGCATTGATCCCCACAAATTTAGGTTTTCACAGGTTACGCTCAAAAGCGATGCCAGTAACCCTGTTTTCAAATTCTTTACCCGCCTAGGCCTCAAAGCTAAATGGCCTTTGATCGCCATCTCGGGCGCTCTGCTAATAGTAACCATAGCTCTCTTACCTCACATTAAAACGGGCACTAACATGCTCAGCTTTTTCACCCCTAAAAGTGCAATGGTCCGTGATACTAACCATTTCAACGATAAACTCAATGGAAGTGGCATCCTCACGGTAATGATTGAAGCTGATGACTCAACAGGAATTCTCTCTCCTCAATTTCTTACCACCATTGACCGGTTTTCTGCTGAAATAGAGAATTTGGAGGCGGTGGGGAAAGTTCAAACCATTACCCCCTACGTGAAGCGGATGAACTATATCATGAACAGGGAAAATGAGCCTTATAAAAAAGAGGCGCAAGTAGACTTCGATTTCGATTTCTTCGGTGATTCATTTGGCCTAAGTGACTCTTTTGCCCTCCCGGACGAGTCGGTGGCAGCTGAAGCTCCAACTACCTGGGAGGCCGCAACTTACAATGAAATCCCGATTGACCCAGAGAAATATGGCAAAGAGAGTGTCGCCGAGCTACAAAATATGATTGTGCAGTACCTCCTCCTCTATTCAGGCAACTTAGATAACTTCATTAACGACGACTTAGAACCCGACGCTACCCTTTTAACCATCCAACTCAAAGCGTCCAGTGATCCGATTTTACGGCAAATCACGACGGAGATTAACAACTTCTGGACCCAAAACTTGCCTGATGGATGGCACTATTCAATCGGTGGGGGGGAAGCCATAACTTTAGCCCTTTCCGATTTAGTCACTAAATCGCAGATTTATTCCCTGGTGGGTGCCTTAATAATCGTCTGGGTTTTAGTCAGCTTCATCTTCCGCTCACCGATAGCCGGCTTACTGGGGATTATACCGGTCGCCTTTGCCCTCATGGGGATTTTTATCTTCATGGCTTCTTTGCAAATTAACCTAGATATTATCACAAGCCTGTTAGCGGCCTTAGCTATCGGTATCGGCGTAGATTATGCCATTCACTTCTTAGCTGCCCTTAAACGACACAACAATCTAGATCAAATAGAAGATTCCCTTCTGCAGGTTATGAACACCACCGGTAAGGCAATCATTATTAATGCCGCTTCGGTAATTCTGGGGTTTGCCGGCTTAATATTCAGCCGCTTTATGCCCATTAGGCAGATGGGAATTCTATTCTGCGTCTCGATGCTATTCGCCGGACTGGCGAGTTTAACAGTCCTGCCAATGGTTACAATCTTACTGAAACCTAAATTTATTTACGGCAAGAGTTCTAAAAAGAACTCAGAGCGTGCCAATACTAATCATAAAAGGAGGATAGCTCCGTGAAGAGAATAAAATTTTTAATAGCTACAATTATCCTTATAGCACTGCCTTTCTACGCTTTTGCCCAGACAGGCCCCTCTGTAATGCAAAAATTGCAGGATTCACAGAAAGCCACTAGTTCGGCGATGGATATTAAGTTGAGCCTAGTTGAGCCTAATGGCGAAGTCAGGGAGCGACGCATTCAAACCCTAACGCTAACGGAAAATGACCTGACCAGTACTATAACAGTATTTCTGTCGCCCGCCAGTGTTAAAAACACCCGATTTTTAACTAAAGAAAAGAAGGGAGGTGGGGATGACCAATGGATCTTTTTACCGGCCATCGGGAGAATTAAGAGAATTGCTGCCAGTGAAGGCAGTGGCTCATTCATGGGCAGTGACTTCTCCTATTCCGATATGGCCTCTACCACCTACGACGTTGATGAGGCTGAGCACACCCTCATCGGAGAAGAATCTATTTATGGTAGGGAGGCCTATATAATTGAATCGATTCCCCTCGCAGCCAGTGATTATGGGAAGACCGTTATTTGGGTCGATAAAGAGCACTACCTCCCCTTAAAGGTGGAGTTTTACGCTAAAGATGGTAAAACACTGGTGAAACACCTCCTTGCCAATGAGATTAAAAATGTTGAGGGGCGCTGGATAACCAAGGTCATGACAATGACCACAGTAGCCTCTAAGCACTCAACACGGATAGACATCCTACAAGCTAAATACGATATCCCGATGAATAGAGGCTATTTCACTACTTCTTTCCTAGAGACAGGGAGGGTTTTATGAGAAAGTTTAGCATTCTGTTGGTGGTTTTATGGATTATAACTCTGCCGGTTTTTGCCTTTGAAGGGTTTGCCGACATCTTTGATGAACCGGAGATTGAGACTGTCGCTAGCCCCAGTGAAAAGCGAAGTTTTGGAATAACCGGTTCGGCAGGATTTTCTTTGGAAGGGTTTTACGACAAAAGTGACCCCAAGGAGTCAATAATAGATGTTGGCGGTGGCTTAGACATTGACCTCGCATGGAGAGGCTCGATTGTCGATGCTAATGCCAGCTTCTCCTTGCGCCCCTCACTTGAGAATGAGTTGGAATGGATTGATGTCTTTACCGGCCTCTCAGTTATTTCTTACTTTGAAGGGGGACGCATTGAAGCCGGCCTCCTTAAAAAAGAGTGGGGCTCGGCCGACGGCGTACACGTTGTCGACGTCCTTAATGCCCCAGATTACCGCAATGGCATAGTCGATGACCCGCTCGCCATGAAAGTCGCTGAGCCGATGCTTTACACTACCGCCTCATGGCAAAACACAACCTTTGATATCTTCTATAAACCGATGTTGATACCCATGCTAAGTGAAGAAAATCCCGAAGGCAGGTGGGCAATGATGGATATAGGGGCCCTAAGTTCAATGCTCTCCCCGATACCTGGCATAGATATCACTTTAAATATTACCGAACATCGGCCGGAACGTTCACAGTTATCTAAATTTTCTAAATCTCAGTTTGGAGGGCGCATAAAACAGATCCTCGGACCTTTCGATTTAGGGCTAATCTACTACAACGGTTTCTACTATGAACCCGGTTTCTACTTAGATAATATAGATTTAGATTTTTTATCCGGCGATCTATATATCGACTTCACACGGGCCCAACTCTTCGGTTTAGAGGCCACTTTTATAGCCGGTCCCGTTACCCTGATGGCTGAAGGCGGTTTCTGGTTAAGTGAAGATATGAAGGGGGAGAAGCCTGACAAGTTTAATAACAAGTGGGTCTATTTAGCCGGTGTAGGGGTTCTGATCCCCGGCACCAGTGTTTATGCCTCTTTTACCTATAATGGGCACTATATAATGGACTTCAAAGAGTACGACCCGAGTGATCCTTTTAATTTTGAGGTAGACACCCTTCAAGCGCTTCTCTCCAGTGATGGAAAGGCCTATTCCAACACCCTTACGGCAGCTCTGGAGGTCCCCTTGGCACGGGAGAAAATCCTTTTAAGGTTGGCGGGAACCTACCAGATAGAGACGAATGGGTATGCTCTGTTGCCTTCGCTAAAGTGGAATATCAGTGATGATTTAGTTTTTAAAGCTAGTGGACGCCTCTTTGGCAGTATCGGGGAGGGAAGTGCCAGTATCTTTAAAGCGTGGAATGATAATAACTCCGTAAAATTGGAGATTGGTTACCTGTTTTAGATATGACTAGAAGAAAAAAACTGGCACTTTCAATCTGTGCCCTTATTTTAATCGTAAGTTTTCCTTTAGTAGGTGCTGAGGTGTCTGACATAGTTGGTTTTTGGAAAAGTGTAAACTCCAGGAGGAACTTTGCCACCTCAATTATTGGAATTTATGAGTATGAAGGGATGTTGTATGGGCGCCCGGTAGTTGGCTTTGACGAAAAAACCGGCGCCCTTATCGATACTATCAACACCCCCTCTCAACGCATTGAGCGCTTGCCGGGACGCCCCCTTCTGATGCACACTGACATCGTCTGGGGCCTTTACCGCAGTGGCGACAAATGGGTGGGGGGTAAAATTTTAGACCCCCGCTATGGCCACGTTTTTGACTGTGAAGCCTGGGTCCAAGAAGAGACCCTCATCCTGAGGGGCAAACTGGGCCCCTTTGGCCTCAACACTGTTTTTTACAGAGCTACTGAAGAAGACCTTCCCAAAGGCTTTACCTGGCCCAGTTTAGAGACATTTATTCCCAATAGCCGTTAGAAAAAAATTAAGGTGCAATAATCCCTGTAAACCATTACTATAGGAAAGGTCTGCCTGTTGTGGTAGACTGCTCTTTAAGGAGGCGGATGTGTTTATTATTGGAGACATCTTGCTATTTGCTGTCACCGCCCTAGTCCTCTCAATTACCTGTCTATCGATACTGTTGCACGTCAGAGCTCGCGATGTTTACACCCGAGATATCTTACTGGTCCTTATACCGCTTTGCCTCCAAGTCTGCATGAGTTCCTTAGTGAACTATATTCACCGCGTCTACCCTCCTCAACAACTCTCAGGTCACGTTTACGAAATTTTCTGTCTTTGGGTCAGTATAACTAGTATTACCTTAACCACTATCCTCCTTTTCACAATGAGCCGCTACATGATTGGCCTTTTGCCGGCCAATGCCGAACAGAAAAGAATCGGTAACCTGATAGTGATGGCGATAGTGCTCCTCTTTCTAGTTTTAAGCCTCTTTTTTATTATAGGAATCAGCCGAGGCTCCTGGGTTGTCGCGATGAATATTACCTTCGGATACCACTTCTTTGTTGCCAGCCTAATAATGGTCGCCTATGGAGTGACCTCCCTTGTCTACCACAAAAAGGCTCTGGGGTGGGAACAAGAGAGCCTCTTAATGGGCATCAGTGCCACTTTTCTCCCTATATTGGTCACTTTCCCCCTAGATTTGATCTTCTTTAGAGAACACATCTTTAAGCTCACCTTCTTAACCTTTGCCGTATTTGTTGTCTTTCTGTATACATTCATCAGTCGGCGTTACTTTCAAGAGCATGAAGCTCCAATCCCGCATGGGGGAATTTCTCAAGAGAAACTCACTTCTTTGGGTATTTCTGCCCGTGAGGGGGAGATTATTGAACTCTTAGTTAGGGGCAAGACCAATTCGGAAATTGCCGGAGACCTCTACATCTCAACTAATACAGTGAAGACTCACATTAAAAATATCTACGGCAAATTAGATGTTTCCAATCGGGTCCAACTCTTCGCTCTGCTGAGAGGTAAAGAGGAAAAATAGTTAGCGCTTATACTCTTTCAAGGCTGCTTTTAAACAGGCTACCGCATGTTTCAAATCGACAGTATTCAAAACATAGGCCATACGCACCTCATTCTTTCCCAAGGTGGGCGTCACATAAAACCCATCGGCAGGGGCCAACATGACAGTCTGTCCATTAAGTTGAAAATCTTCTAGCAAGAAACGGCAGAAATCTTCGGCATCTTCGACTGGTAAACGCACCAAGAGGTAGAAAGCGCCACGGGGCTTATTAAAGAAGACCCCCTCAATTTTGGACAATTCAGCAGCTAAGAAATCGCGGCGCTTCTGATACTCCGTCTGAATCTCTTGCAGGTATTCAGGAGGTGACTGGAGGGCTGCAATGGCCGCTACTTGTTCAATATTAGGGGGGCACAGGCGTGCTTGGGCTAATTTAAGGGCATTCTTGATAACCGTGGGATTGCGACTGATTAGGGTACCTATGCGCGCTCCACACATACTAAAACGCTTGGAAAAGGAGTCGACTACCACCACCCTATCGCTGTAAGCGGTGTAGGAGAGGATTGAAGTTAATCCCTCACCGGTATAGGTAAACTCGCGGTAAACCTCATCAACGATTAGAAAAAGGTCTTTGCGTTGGACCAAATCCAAAATTTGTTCTAACTCCCTCTTTTTATAAACATAACCGGTAGGGTTATTGGGACTACAAAGGAGGATCGCTTTAGTCTTAGGGGTTACCGCTTTTTCAAACTCCTCCAAGGGGGGTAGCGAAAAGCCCTCTTCAATGCGGGAGGTAACCGGTTTGAGAGTTACCTGAGCAGCATGGGCAAACGCCCCTACATTAGTGTAGTAAGGCTCACAAATGATCACCTCATCCTGGGGGTCACAGAGGGTTAAAAAGGTGAATTGCAGAGCTTCACTGCCTCCGGTGGTGATGAGTATTTCATCAGAAGCGATATCGACACCGAAGCGGCGGTAGTATTGGGGAATAGCTTCACGCAGAGCTCTATCGCCTTCGCTCTCCCCATATTTAATAATGGGTTCGCTGTAGTTTTGAATTGCTTCTAATACTTGAGGGGGAGTTTTAATATCGGGTTGTCCAATATTGAGATGAAAAACATGGACACCCCGCCGCTTGGCAGCGTTTGCATAGGGGACCAAACGCCTTATGGGGGAAGCCGTTAACTCTTCTATCCGTTTAGAAACCTGCATAGCCCTCTCCTTTGCCCAAAGGTGTTACCCCTTAGGCCCCTTCTTCTGTTCAGAAGATGCACTAGACTGTGTCATGTCAATCAATCGATAGATAAATTGTCGATTGTCTAACAGGGGACTCAAAGGCCTGCCGTGGTGTAGGCGACTGATAACACGGGCAAACAGTTCCGTTACGTCGGCCTGAATAAACCACTCTTTATCGGTAAGGCTCTTATCGTGGAAAACAGCGTTAGTGCCGATAACACGGTAGAATAC
>JBAYSE010000051.1:0-11000 GCA_041676265.1 Sphaerochaetaceae bacterium | reverse complement strand
ATTTACAATGCGCGATAAGAAGCCAGAAGATCTTTCAGTAGTAGACGCTGCTGTTAAAGACGCTTATGACTTCTACAAAAAACACGGATATTTATAAGAAGACAAGTTAGGTAAGGTGTTCGTAGAACATGCCCTAACTGTCAATGAAGGAGGAGTTTATATGAAGAAAACAAGAATCATCCTAGCTATTCTTCTGATTGCTCTGATTGCTCTGCCCGTAATGGCGGGTGGAAAAGCTGAGAAGAAAGAGGGCTACACGTTTGGTTACATAGCCTACGACATGAAAGATATTTGGAACATGTATGGCTCACAGGCTTTCGAATACGCTGCCAAACAAGCCGGAGTCGATGTCATTGTGCTCGATGCTAAAAATGATCTCGAAGAGTCTGTTGCTCTGATGGATAGCCTGATTCAAAAGGGAGTTGATGGAATTTCAGTATTCCCGATTTCCCCTGATCAAGTAGCTACCCTTATCAGGATGGCTAACGATGCCGGTATCCCCATCACAGTCGAAAACCTACCCCCACCCGCAGATGCTGGCGATTATATCTCAACAGTTGCCTGTATGTACGATGATATCGGATATGCTGCCATTAAGTTTATCAACGACAACTATGACGACCCGAAAGTATTCTTTGCAGCCGGAGCCAAAGGTGGCGGTGTTTACGAGCAGTACCAAGAGGGTGTGGATCGCGCTCTCAAAGATTTCCCCAAAGTGAAAATCGTTGGTCTTGAACATGGCGACTGGGAGACTGAGAAATCGATGAACATCACACAGAACTTTATCCAAACCGGAAAAGAGTTCAACGTCATTTTTGCCAACAATGACCTACAAGCAATTGGGTGTTACAACGCACTGGAAGAGGCTGGAATGACCCATATCCCCATCATCAGTACTGGTGGCGCTCCAGAGGCTATGGATATGTTAAGAGAGGGTGTGCAGGCTGCTAACATGACTGCTCCTGTCTCAATCCAAGGTGTAAAAACCTTTAAAAACCTCTATGAATATGTCGTAAAAGGTAAGAGAGATCTACCGAAGTTTACTCCGCTTCCAATTATCCCAGCAAGTGCAGCTGAGATGGACAAGATTATTACTTGGGACGATCCAAAAATGGCTCTCGAGTACATTGGTGGACTCTAAACCGATTGATTTGATTTGTTTGATGTTGCCCTCATTGGGGGGGCAACATCCTAGATTATAAGGTGTAAGGTGTATGAGTTATTCATATAAAGGGAAGACCCCTGTCGTCGACATGCGACAGATTTCTAAAGCCTTTCCCGGGGTACAGGCTTTATCTGATATTACATTTGACCTCTATGAGGGGGAGATTCACTGCCTAGTTGGAGAAAATGGGGCTGGTAAATCTACCCTTATGAAGGTCCTTAGTGGTGCTTATGCGCCCGATGGAGGCGAAATCACAATTGATGGAAATACCTATGAAGCATTGACACCAAAACTCTCTCAAGAGTTGGGTGTTGGTATAATCTATCAAGAAAACGATTTGATTCCGACGATGAGTGTCGCTGAGAATATGTTTGTCGGTCTTGAAAAGGTAAACCGGTTTGGATTTTTAGACCGACGGTTGACCGAAGAAAGTGCCCGACTGGAGGTGGAGAAACTGGGGATTGACCTCGATGTTAGGCGAAAAATAGAGGACCTCTCCGTTGCAGAACAACAGTTTGTTAAGGTGCTCAAAGCATTGGTTTTAAAACCCCGCATTTTACTTATGGACGAGCCGACATCGATGTTTAATGTCAAAGATGTGGGCAAAGTTTTAGATTTGACGCAACGGGTTGCTAAACAAGGCATCAGTATCATCTACATCTCCCACTTTCTAAAAGAGGTGGTCCAAATCGCTGACCGTATTACGGTGATACGCGACGGAGTAGTCGTTAATACTTACAAAAATGCCACTCGTGACATTGATTTAAATATTATTACTACCGATATGGTGGGGCGCTCTGTAGATATGTTTTATATCAAAGAGCGACATGCCATTGGACCGGTAGTTCTAGAAGTAAAGGACCTTCAACTTACTAAAGACTCACCAAAGGTCTCTTTTGAAGTGCGTGAAGGAGAAATTTTAGGGCTTGCGGGGATGGTCGGTTCGGGGCGGACTGAGCTAGTGCGAGCTTTGACCGGTGCTGACCGTTTTTATGGTGGCAGCATCAAGTATAAAGGGGAGCATCTTACACTACGCTCTCCCAAAGATAGCATCGACCAGGGCTTTGCCCATATCACGGAGGACCGCCAACAATTGGGTCTAATGTTAGGGCAGAGCATTTTGGAGAATATGACGATAGTTGGGCTAGGGAAAAAAATAAAAGAGTTTTTCTTCAAACTTGTAGGGCATCAGAAATTAGTAGCCCCTTTAGTAGAAGACTTGAGTATTAGAACTCCTAGCCTTTTCCAACAAGTTCAAAACCTCAGTGGTGGCAATCAACAGAAGGTTGTCTTGGGGAAATGGCTCTTTGCCGAATCTGATTTCTATGTGTTTGATGAACCCACGCGAGGAATTGATGTCAATTCCAAAGCGGAGTTTTACCAATTGATGTCTGCTCTCACTAAAGAGGGGAAGTCGATAATAATGGTCTCTTCCGATATGCCTGAACTCATCAGTCTAAGTGACCGTGTTTTAGTCGTGAGGAAAGGCGAGATAACTGGGGAAATTCCACAGGAAGAGATAAGTGAAGAGAGAATAATAAAAAGTGCGTTGGGGATGTAAATTATGGAAGAAGTGAAAAAACAGACAAGGTTAGGTAGGATAAATTTTAGAGATCAGCGTATATTGATGGTAGGGGTAATCCTCCTAATAACCATAGTGGTCTCTGCAATCAGCCCAAAATTTATTGAAATCCGCAATATTGTGGCAATCCTTCAACAGGTTACGGTATTAGGGATTCTTACTATGGCGATGGGGCTACTGCTTATCAGTGGCGGTATCGACCTCTCTATAGGAAACATCATGGTCCTCTCCGGGGTAGTTATCTCAAAAGTAATTACAGGGGGAGGGAGCGTCACTTGGGCGCTTATCTTAGGGTTACTCACCGGTCTAGCTTGTGGTTTAGTAAACGGCATAATCATTGCAAAAAGTAGGTGTCTTCCCCTCATTATAACTTTAGGAACAAGCCAGATATTTTTGGGCGCTTCCCTTATGTTGACCGGTGGGCGTTTTATGAACTTTAAGAAAAAGTTTGACTTCATTGGTCGTACTAGGATCTTTGATGTCTTTCCCGTCATGCTCATTTTCTTGATAGTAATGGTAGCCTTTGCTTTCATCTTGCTGAATTACACCCGTTTTGGCCGCCGTATAGTGGCCATTGGTGGCAATGAAAAGAACGCCTATCTGAGTGGTATTAACATCGACCTCCACAAAATTATCATCTACTCAATCAGCGGGATTATCAGCGGTATAGCTTCAATTGTCTTTGTAGCCAGACTTGATTCGATAACAGCGACAGCCGGTACCGGATATGAATTGAGGGCCTTAACCGCTGCCATAATCGGAGGAATTACCTTTGATGGAGGTAAGGGAACCATCGGAGGGGCATTTATTGGTGTACTCCTGCTGGGGATAATCAACAACGCTATGAATATCTTATCGGTTTGGCCTTATGCACAAACTGCTATTTCAGGAGGAATTATCGTAGTAGCAGTTATCTTGAGCAACTTGGAGAACTTACGTAAGGCCTCCCGATAAAAAAAACAACAAACCAAGGAGGAGAGATGAATATTTTAGCAATTGGGTGCCACCCAGATGATTTAGAAATTGCATGTTTTGGCACCTTGGCCCGTTACGTAAAAGAGGGACACAAAGTTGTCGCCTGTCATGTAACCAACGGAGACTTAGGGCATGTTGAGATACCACCTAAGGAGTTGGCCCTCATTCGTAACAATGAAGCTGAAGAAGCCGCCAAAGTGATAGGTGCCGAGGCCATTACCCTTGATGCTTCCGATTTGAGTGTTAATAGTATGGACGAGGTAATGAATAAAGAGATGGTCAGAATTATTAGGGAGGTAAAGCCCGACCTAATAATTACCCACCCCGCACAAGATTATATGCGTGACCATGTTGAAGCTGGATTGATGGCTTTTCGCTCTAGTTTTCAGGCTTCAGTTGTCCAAAAATATCCGGAGTATAAAAATCCGGCAGCTGTTGTCCCTGTTTACTATATGGATACCTTAGCAGGGGTCGATTTTATCCCTACCGAGTATGTCGATATCAGCGAAGAGATTGAGCTTAAACTGGAAGCCTTGGCTTGCCACAAGAGTCAAATAGATTGGATGCGTGAACATGACGGAATCGATTTCATCGACTTCGTCAGAACTTGTTCAAAATTCCGTGGTTTGCAATGTGGAGTTCCCTACGCAGAGGGATTCAGGATTTGTAAAACATGGCCTAGGCTAACCACAAAAAGGCTTCTGCCTTAAGGAGGGTTGAGATGAAGAAAGGCATTAATTTTTGGTCATTCCCCGATGACACCACACTACGCAGAGCTGCTGAACTAGCCAAAGATGCAGGTTTTGATGGGATCGAGTTCTGCATGGCAGAGACCGGGGAGTTGGGTCTCAAAGCCTCTGATCAAGAGATTTCTAGTGTTAAAGCGATGTGTGATGACATCGGTATTGAAATTTCGAGCCTAGCCTCTTGGGTTCCTTGGGATCACTCCTTAACCAGTGATGACCCTAAAAATAGGGAGATTGCCCGCGATGTTATCAAACGATTACTTAACGCAGGAGCCCTTTTAGGGGTAGATACAGTCTTGGTCGTCCCCGGTTACGTAGGGGTCGACTTCGTCCCCGGTAGCGAAGTGTGTCGCTATGATTTAGTTTATGAGCGTTCAAAAGAGGCAATTGCCACACTTGAACCGATTGCCAAGAGCCATAAAGTAGCCATGGGGATCGAGAATGTTTGGAACAAATTTCTCCTCTCACCTCTCGAGTTTAGGGATTTTGTTGATTCTTTCAACTCGGCCTATGTTGGTGCCTATTTTGACGTCGGGAATGTATTACTGACAGGTTACCCCGAACATTGGATTAAAATCTTAGGTGAACGTATTAAAAAGGTGCACTTTAAAGATTATCGGCGGGAACCGGGTGGGTTTGGCTCTTTCGTCGACCTACTGGCGGGGGACGTCAATTATCCGGCAGTTATGGAGGCTTTTAAAGAGATTGGTTACGACGATTACTGTAATGCTGAGATGATGCCACCTTACAAATATTTTTCCGAACAGATTATCTATAATACGTCAGCAACAATGTCAAAGATATTTTCACATATACAATAAGGAGGAGTTGAAATGTTAAAGATAGGAATTTTTGGGGCTGGTTTTATTGGGTCTCAACATGCAGCCTCTTACAAAGAGATTAAAGATGCACAGCTTGTAGCTATTGTTGACAATAACCGCGAAGCTGGTGAAAAGTTGGCCAAGGAGTTTGGCGTTGCCTACTACAACAGCGCCGAGGAACTCTTTGAGAGCGAAAAGGTTGACATCGTCGATATCTGTTTGCCAACCTTTCTTCACGAACAATATGTCACAATGGCCTTTGAGAAAGGGGCCCACGTTCTCTGTGAAAAGCCCTTTGCCCTCTCCTACGAATCGGCTAAAAAGATGGTTGAAGCGGCTGAAAAAGCCCAAAAGACTTTGATGGTTGGACAGGTAATTCGGTTCTGGCCCGAATATGTTGTGGCCAAAGAGGTGGTCGATAAAGGCGAACTGGGGACCATCAAAATGGTTACCATGAGTCGAATGGCTCAGCACCCCGACTGGTCAACTTGGCACCGTGACCCCCAAAAATCTGGGGGTGGGCTTTTCGATTTACACGTCCATGATATCGACTATCTTTGCTACCTCTTTGGAGAAGTAGATCAAATTTATGCTATTGGAGAAAAAGATAAGAACGGATGTTGGAACCATGTTCTAACATCTCTTACCTTTAAATCAGGGGAGCGTGCTGCAGCCGAGGGGGCCTTTGAAATGACCGACAATTACCCCTTTACCATGACTATGCGACTTGTCGGACACAAGGCCACCTTTGAATACAACTTTATCGCTGGTTTTAACTTAGAGAATGTGGGTGGTGCTCAGCGTTCAGCGGTCCTCTACCGGAATGGAAAAGATCCAGAACTACTCAAAATAGATGAAACAGATGCCTACTTCTTAGAGCTCAAATATTTTGTGGAGCAGATTGCTAAAGGTGAGAGTGTTGAGAAGGCACTGCCACGCCACTCCCTCTACGTCATGAGTGTGATGGAAGCAATTCAAACGTCACTTGAACAGAAGAGGGTAGTTACACTTTAGTCTTAGATCTCTAATGTGTGACGTTACATCGCTTTGAGGTGTAACGTCACTTTTTTGCCCTAATCATCACCGATTCTTAAGAGCATAATTTGACTATTACCGGCGACAGCTAAGAAATTTTCAGCGGGAGAACAAGCGATGTGGGTGCCCTGAAATGTTCCAATCGGCAGAGTTGATGAATAACTGGCTGAGCCATTGTAGATCTCCATGGTAGCAATTAGAGGAGAACTCCCACCGTGCAAGGCCCACCCTTTGGTGTGCGCTGAATTAAAGCAGGCTTCAAAGGCTCGCGAGTTTATGTTTGATGAGACTTTTCCTTGGTGGTGCCAAGCAATTCCTGTATTGCCCAACATAAAGGTGTGTATTCCATTCTCCATAAAGAGCAGAGAACACGGACCAATGAGGGCTACATCTAAAGGACCAGTACCGTAAGATGATTCGAGAGAGGTGTTCGATTCGATTACAGTCGCCAAATATTCCGGATTATCGTAGAAGACCATGTAGGAGTGATAAGAATTGTTGGATGGGCTGGCAACGGCTAGTCGTCCTCCATCTGGCGAGATTTTTATTCTGGTGGGGTTCTCCATCGGGAAAACATAGGTAGAGAGTTTATTGGAGTAAGGTTGTGAAATACTCTGACTACTATAGCCACCGATATGAACTCTGTTGGTAGCCCTGTCTACGACGAAATAGTTTTTAAAGAGAGGCTCTATGACGGCATTGGTAATTGCAGAGCCCCAACGGGAAGTATCTGCATCGTAGGCCTTTATTTTCTCTAAATCCCCTGTGGTGGTATCGTAATGGTAAAAGACTACGATACCGTGGGCAGTAGCAGTGGTGCAAACAATATCTTCAAATGTGTCGACAGCAATATCTGTGATACCCATCGTGGGATAATTATCGTAGGTGACACTGCCACCACTGCTAGTGAAATTCCTCACAACCTCCAAAGAATCTCGGCGGATTTCACATAGTTGTAACCCTTTTGAGCTGGCGATTAAGAGCCTCCCGTCTCTCAAGAATTTAATATCTTTGACAGAAGATAACCAAAGAGCGTCACCTTTACGGTCTCGCTCGCCATCACTCGCGCTAAAAACTACACAAGGCTCGCCATTTGTGGCTTCCACCGAGGCACGAAAAGTTTTAGACACTGTCCCCACACTTCCCAATAGCTCGGTTTGCACCAAGGCATCTAACCGATGGGTGCCGGTGTGGGTAGAAAAGTGAAAAGGGTTTTCATTACCTCGGTAAGAACCGTCCAAATACCACTCTACAGAGAGGTCCTTACCGCCTCCACCTGAAGTTTGGTTGAAAGCAACAGTAGTTTCGGTATTAGGGGGGATAACGTTCGCCAGGCCTTCAATTTCACCCTCTACCGGTTGTGTGACAGCACTGTAGATTTTAAGTCCCGTCGGCTCAACGGCCTCTTTGTTAACCACGATTGTGATGTCACCTTCGGTGGTTTTACCATCAAGGATACGCAAAGCTTCAACCCCGCCGGCAATTTTTTCATCTCCCGAATAGAGCATAAAAGCTAAGTCGTAAGAACCACACGGCAGAATTGCATGGTAGCGACCTGATGCTGTAGAGGAGGAGATCGTTAACCCCTCTTCAACTGCTTCGTAACTCTCGCCTTGACTTCTCAGTTCCAATTCTAGGCGAATGAGGGGGAACCCCGGGTCATTCCAGTGGAAACCGATATCGATACTCCCTTCGCCCACAATATCGGTTAAGGTGACTTCCAAGGTATTATTTCTAGTGGTGAGGTGGTGGGTCAGGGTGGCTTGCGCAATAGCAGTCCCCTGTTGATTCATCCCAACAATTTTCAGATTCCAAGTCCCAATGGTGAGGCCATTGATATCGACTTGACTACTGTTGGTCGAAACCGAAAAGGTGGAGTCGTTAGGCCCCTCTCCGCTAATCGTGTAGCCGGTTATCGTTAAACCTTGATCTTTCGGTGAAAGGGTTCGACTGCGTGGTGCTGAGGAGCTCAACCTCAGCCTTAATGTGGCTACTCCCGATTTCTCTTCACAGCTAAAAATTAGCAGAGTGGCAATTAGGAGTAGCCCAACCTTTAATAAAATATTTTTTTTCATGTGAGCCTCCAATTGAGAGAGTGTGAACTTTCCACTCTTGCTTCAAAGGGGCCCGGATAACTATTTTCTTATGCGCCACTTCATCAATAGGCGGGAGGGTTGGTAGGTGAGTTTAGCCTGCCTTAATCCAGGTATTCCTAAGTCTTGCTCTCGGTTAATCTCAACAATAGAGCTATCGAGGTCTTTAACGAAGGCGCGGTTGATGTACTGATAAATTCCTTTGTATGTGATATCGGCTTTCTCGACATGGATGATGAAACGCTTGTCGCTATCATGCTCACCTAAAGTGAAGGCTACGGGAACATCATCACTGTAGAGGACAACCCCTTTTAAGTTTAACTCTGCTTGGTGGTTAATGGCCTCAAGGGTTGCCTTGTAATCTTCCACTAACTCCCTCCCATTGGCCCACTTGTCTAAGACATGGATTAAATCCTCTTTATTGACTAAATGGGCGGGTATCAGAATACGCTTAGGGTTAGTTTGGGCGAACTTTTTGACATGGGCCATCTTTTTATGGAGTTGTTGCCCAACTAAGTCTATTAGGCTCTGTTTGTCATAGATGTAATCGGCGTTATCGCGGTCTTCTTGGAGGGAAAGGGAGGGGTGGTAATGCCTGAGTGCTTCTTGCCACTCCTGTAAAAGAGTCTCACTGATTGTATTAACCTCAGAGACCTCTTCTAAAAGGGAGTTAAGGATCTCCTTGCCCGGATAACCTGAAGGGAGGATAGCAAAGAGCTCTTCTACGTCGTTTTGCCACTGAATTCCCTTTATTATATAGTTTCTTTCACCGTTATTATTTTCGTAGGCACTCACTTTGTAGTGGCGCTTGTGGGTGAAAGGGAAGAGGGAAGCCATTGACAGTTCACTGATGCCCGCCCTGTTTCTTAACAAATAGGGTTGTAGTTCTTCTAAATGGTAGAGACTTAAAGGAATCTCTTCTGGGTAATTTGGAATCGAATGCATAGAGGAAAGCTAATAAAAAGGGGTAGATATGACAAGTGGATTAGCTGACACCGCCCTAATATTTTGCTATAGTGGGGGATATGAAAACCATACTTAAGATTATCTTGTTACTCGTTTTTGGGGCGATTGTCTTCATGCCGACCCATATACTGACCCCGGGGCTCTACTGGTCTCTTTTTTTTGCAATGTTCCTGATCCTTTTTCTGTTTTATCGCCTCTCTTACTGGGTTTCTGAAAAAGTGATTGAAGCGGAGAGTGAAATTAAGTTTTCAACTTTCTGTGGGAAAGTACCCCCTATGGAGAGCGAAGATCTCGTACGGGGGAGATTAATCGTCACTTCCAGTGAAGTTGCCCTCTACCAAAAAAGCGCTAAATTAAACGACCCAGAGCGTGTTAAAAAAGTGTGGAGCGTGCCCATTGACGAAATTGAAGAGCTGAGTGTCGCTAAGGTAATCGGTTTTCGTAAAGGTTTAATTCTCTACCTCGCCGGAGAGCGGGAAGGGAAGTTTGCCATTTCCCAGATGAAGAAGAAAAAAGAGGCGTTTATTAAGGCTCTCGGATGGTCATAAATTACTAACAAAAGGTGAGGATTGAGAAGCCCTAGCGGGGGTGCTACCGTCTAGGCATGATTATTAAGAAAGGCTTCCTTTTAGTCCTTATCTACGCTTTATGTCTCTTACCTCCCCTTTCAGCCGGTAGTACTGAAGACCAGAACGGCTTAAAGATTAAACTATTTTTGGACGCAGTCGCGCTCGAAGTTCTATGGACTAAACATATTAGTATCAGGGGAGGAGTGGGGGCCTCCTTAGAAAATGGGGTGGCTTTTTCTCTCCCTTTTTATTTCTTAATTGATCGCAGCGGTGGCGATGAAGTGCTTATGGACATTGGCCTTAAGCTCCACTGCTACCCTTGGAAAAAAGGTCCTTTTTTTTCCCTCTCTTTAGCCCAGTTTGCCCTCTTTATAGGTCCCTACCCACCTGAAGAGACTCTCCACTACCTAAGCGAAATTGGCATTGGCTATACTTGGGAAATATTGCCTTACCTTTTTATAGAACCGGAGGTTCTCTACCGCGATCCCTCCAATACTTTCAAAGAGAGCTTCACCTACATCCACGATTACATCCCTGGTTACCAAAAATTCCAGTTCTGTTTAAAAGTGGGCTGGATGAGTAGGGCCATTGTTTCGGTGCCATATTAAATCAGAAAGGAGAAACAGAGTGAAAAGCAAATTTAAAAAAATTGTGAGTTGCGCGTTGGTTGTCTACCTGATTATCAGTCTGGTAGGGTGTTCTCTGGCGTGGGAGCCGGCGAGTAATCCGCCCCTTGACCGCGAAGAGATTATCCCTCTGGTCGCCAGGGTGATTGATGAACAGCTGGAGACCGTTGGGCCCGTACTTGAAGAAGAGGGGGAGTTAAATCTGTTCTCTAGGGCACTTGGGGATGAAATTGACGGCGAGCGAGTCGTCCGTGAAATGTTGAACGAGGAGAAGGGGGAAGAGTACCTCAATTTTTGCTACTCAGTGGCGGCCGGTAAAGACTCACAGGAACTCCTTGAAGAGGCTAAGGGTTTAATGAGCGCCAGTGAGTATGCGGAATTAAGTAGCCGTTATGCAGATGTTAAGCGCTCTTTTACCCTCT
>JBAYSE010000050.1:0-11077 GCA_041676265.1 Sphaerochaetaceae bacterium | reverse complement strand
TATAATGCTGTGTCACGAAGTATTAGGCAAATTTAACTACTACAAAAAAAAGGAAAATGAAGCATTAACAAACAAAATCCTCAAGGATTTAGATGTCGCTTATATTGACCCTAAAGCTCTAGTCAGTACTTTAAGTATTGCTAATCAGCAAATGGTTGAGATTGCTAAGGCTATTTCAATTAAAGCCAAAATCTTAATAATGGACGAACCTACTTCGTCTTTAACAGAAAAAGAGGAGTCTATTTTATTTGACCTCATCAGACGACTAAAAGCACAAGGACTCTCTATTGTCTACATTTCCCATAAACTAGATGAAATATTTAAAGTCTGCGATGAGGTCACAATTCTAAGGGATGGGCAATGGATTGACACTTTTCCTATTGAAGAGGCCACTAGAGAACGGATTATTGAAAAGATGGTGGGGCGCTCTCTGGATACTGTTTTTCCACAACAAATAGAGAAAGTAAGACCAAATGTGCGTCTTGAGGTTAAAGATTTAACTCACTATGGACTTATCAGTGATATCAACTTCACCATAAACGAGGGTGAAATTTTCGGGGTATCTGGATTGGTGGGTGCCGGTCGCTCTGAGATGGCCAATACAATCTTTGGGATGCTCGAAAAAGACAAAGGCAGTATCTATATTGATGGGGTTGAAACGATCATAAACTCTCCCCGGGATGCCATTGCTGCCGGCATAGCTTTTGTAACTGAGGATAGGAAGAAAGAGGGTCTTTTTCTAGATCTTTCAGTTTTAGATAATATTTTGTCGAGCAATTTAAGTGAAGTTGAGCAAAAATTAAAAGTTGTTAACCGGAAAAAGGAGATTGATATCGCAAAAGGGGGAATTGAAAAACTGGATATCAAAACACCCTCTTTATATACTTTTGTTAAATCCCTTAGTGGGGGGAATCAACAGAAGTTGATTATTGCCCGCTGGTTAACTAAAAACGTCAAAATTCTGATTCTTGATGAACCTACTAGAGGAATTGATGTAGGGGCTAAGCAAGCAATCTACAAAATCATGCGAGAGTTAACAGCACGCGGGCTCTCTATCCTCATGATTAGCAGTGAGCTCCCCGAAATTTTAGGTATGAGTGACCGTATCGCCGTTATGAAAAATGGTAAAATACTAAGAATCCTCGCTAAACAAGAGGCTTCACAGCAAAAAATCATGTCGATTATTACCGAGGAATGAGATTATGAAAAATATAGTAGAATTTTTTAGAAGACGTAAGATATCGGGAGCTTACCTAATACTAATTGGGCTCTCGCTACTTCTGTTTCTCTTGGTCGATGTCTTCAAAATTAATAACTATAGTGGTTCATTCCTCTTCTTAACTGGTGGCAACATCGCCAACGTGCTCTGCCAAAGTGCCCTTTATGCGATTATCGGATTCGGGATGACTATGGTGATAATTATTGCGGGAATTGACCTCTCTGTTGGCTCTATTTTAGCTCTTTCTGGGGTTCTTCTCTCCCTTTTTATGGTGAATTATGGAATGCCTCTTGTTTTCGCCATTTTAATAACTTTAGTAATTGCTTTCCTGATTGGAGCTTTTCAGGGCTACCTGATAGAAAAGTTTTCCCTGCCGGCATTTGTAATTACTTTGGGAGGGATGATTCTATTTAGGGGGATTGCTCTGTTGCTCGTAGACGGAACTCCCATATTTAATGCCCAAAAGAGTTTTGTTTTCATTGGTAATGGAACCTTTTTAGGAATCCAACTAACAGTTTACATCCTTATTTTCTTCTTTCTAATTTTTCATTACCTCCTAAAGTACAGCCAATTTGGTCGTTTTGTGTACGCCATTGGGGGCAACGAAGAGGCGGCAAGACTCTCAGGGGTAAACATCATGCGGGTGAAAGTGTTGATTCACGGGTTGACTAGCTTTGCTGCTGCTGTTAGCGGGATTATCCTTTCCAGTCGTCTTGGTTCTGGTCAACCTCTGGCGGGAAATGGATGGGAGCTCTATGTAATTACGGCAGTAATTATAGGTGGCACTAGCATGTCGGGGGGAGTCGGAACCATTAGTAACACCTTGGCTGGGGCCTTAATTTACGGCCTTATTAACAACGGTATGAATTTCCTCAATATTTCGCCTTATCATCAGTGGATTATTAGGGGTCTTGTAATCTTAGTTGCCGTGGCAGCCAGAGAAAAATCTTCGGCGAAAAAAGGTGATATAAGACATGCTTTAGCTATTGGTGGGAAGTAAGTTTTTTGCGGTAGGCTGTCGGGGAAAGTCCAAAAGTCTCTGAAAAGATTTTTGAGAAGTATTTGGGGTCTTCAAAGCCAACCATTTGCGCAATATTTAAAAGGTCCAAAGAGTTGTTCTCAAGGAGCTTTTTAGCAGTGTTCATCTTAATCTGTTTCAAATAGTTGAGAGGAGTGTTACCTGTTTCTTCCTTAAATCTTCTATTGAGATAGGAAGCACTATAATGGGCAATATTAGTAAGTTTTTCGATGGAGAGTGATTTACTAATATTGTCATGCATATAGAGAATGACCCGTCTTATCGGATCTTCAATGTTCTCAAGAGATTCAAGTGCATTTTTTAGATAGAAAAGCAACAGATGGGTTAGGTGCTCTACAATATAATGACGGTCAGGATTATCGCTTTTGAACTGCCGGTGTAATTCGATAAACAACCATTTTAGAGTGCTGTCAAAATCAGTGAGCCGATAGATTTTATCGAGCCCCGAGTTTGCGGGGATTTCAAACCCTAAACAGACGACTTCTTGGGTCCGACTTAGATCAACTTCTTCATGGTGAGGTTGGTTTTCTGGGTAGACGACTACATCGAAAACGGAGAGAGAGAGTTCACTTCCGCATGAATGTACCCTTGCCCCTCCATTTAGAAAGTACATTACCTCTAAAAATGGGTGTTCGTGTTCATCGAGATTCCAAATATCGCTTGTCTCGTCAAATCGTTCGCAAAAGACTACCTTAGTTTTAGCAAATAACCCTTTGCGGAACCGACTTCCTTCAATTATTTGCTCTTCCATGCCACTAAATTAACACGGTTAAGGGCATACTTCAATATCTTCCACCTTTAGGTCACTATTTCGCCTATTTTCATTGGCAAATCGAGCTATACTATAACTGGGTATTAAAAAATATATGTAAGGAGTCTGCTATGCTAAATACGATAAAAAAAATTAAAGAGCTCCCTTTAGCACAGCGCATCAAGAGGCTTAAAAGCGCGATGTTGAATGAGGAGCGCTTCGTCTCGATGGAACAGGCCCACATTATTACCGATATCTATAAAAAAAATAAAGACTTGCCCACACTCCTAAAAAGGGCGAAGGCTTTTCAAGCGGCTTGTGAAAATATTTCCATTCGTATAGATGAAGGCGAATTAATAGTTGGAAACCGTACTGCAGGAGTGCGTGGAGGGGTTGTCTCTCCCGAGTCCGGTCTGGCATGGGTTGATCGTGAACTGGAAGGTATTCCCACTAGGCCCCAGGACAAGTTTGGTGTAAAACGGGAAGATATTGAGCTTTTTAGAGGTGAAATTCTCCCTTATTGGCAAGGTCACACAATGGAAGACCAAATTTATGAAGAACTTGGCAGTGACATAAAAACCCTTGAAAAAGTTGTTAAAATTAATCAAAAAGATCATGCTCAAGGCCATATCTGTCCTAATACAGAAAAATGGTTAAAGCTAGGCCCGGCTGGAATACTAAAGACCGTAGAGGCTCGTTTGAAGAGCGAAGATTCTCCAGAGAAAAAAACCTTCCTTGAAGCTGTCGCAATCTCGCTGAAAGGGGCAATGCGCTTCATAGAGCGTTATGGGGTATTAGCTAGAGAGTTAGCACTACAGAGTAAAGATGACACAATTAAAGCTGATTACACCGAGGTTTCTCAGATTTGCTTTAACCTGAGCCAAAAAGCGCCGGCGAGTTACCATGAGGCTTTACAATCAGTCTGGTTTTTATTCACTCTTTTGCAATTGGAGTCTAATGCTTCATCTTTTTCTCCGGGAAGAGCCGATCAATATCTCTATCCTTTCTTTAAAAAGGATTGGGAGAGTGGCCAGCTCACCCTAGAGCGGGCGCTAGAACTATTGGAAGCTCTTTTCCTTAAGTTTAACCAAATAGTTTATCTGAGAAATTCCAATAGTGCCCGTTATTTCGCTGGTTTTCCGATTGGCTTTAATATTGCTGTCGGAGGGCAGGACAAGCGTGGGATGGACGCTACAAATGAGCTTTCTTACCTCTTTTTAAGAGCCCAAGAACATATAGGATTACCTCAACCGAACTTTTCAGCACGGCTTCATGAAAACTCCCCCGACAATTTTATAAAGGAGTGTGCTAGGGTTATTGGTAAAGGTAGCGGGATGCCCCAGATATTTAACGATGAGGCAATTATTCCTGGGTTGATTGCCAAAGGCATTGAGCAAGGGGATGCCAGAAATTATGCCATTGTAGGGTGTGTTGAACTGACAACACATGGCAATAATTTAGGATGGTCAGATGCTGCAATGTTCAACCTTGTGAAGGTTTTAGAGCTAACACTTAATAATGGGGTGTGCCTCTTGGATGGCACCAAAGTGGGGCTTGATACCGGAAATTTAACCACTTATAAAACCTACGAAGAGCTTGAAGCCGCTTATGAAAAGCAAATTTATCACTATATGGACAAGATGATTCCAGCTTGTGAGTTGGTTGAGAAGAAACATGCTGAGATCCTTCCAAGTCCCTTTCTATCGAGCGTTATTGATGATTGTGTCGCCAAAGGGGTAGATGTAACCGCAGGAGGGGCTAAATATAATCTTTCAGGTATTCAGGCTATCCAGGTTGCTAATGTCGCTGATAGCCTAGCGGTTTTGAAAAGTCTCTACGATGCCCATGATGAGGTCACACGCGCTAAGCTTTTCAAGGCCTTGAAAGAAAATTTTATTAACGATGAGGCTCTCAGGCAACGTCTCATAAGCAAGTATCCGAAGTATGGCAATGATGTTGCTTGGGTCGATGAGATTGGGAATAAATGGATTGCTGTGTTTGATGATTATCTTAAAAATTTCACTAATGCACGGGGGGGGATTTATCATACGGGACTTTATACGGTCTCAGCTCACGTCCCAATGGGACAAAACGTTGGTCCAACCCCTGATGGGAGGAAATCACAAGAGCCCCTTGCCGACGGAGGTATGTCGGCAGTGTATGGTCGTGATGTAAGTGGACCAACGGCTCTACTCAAATCGGTCTCTAGAATTGACTCGATGCGGGGGACGAATGGGACTTTACTGAATATGAAGTTCCTGCCGCAAATGTTTGCCACCGAGGAAGGCATTACTAAATTTTCCAACCTTTTAAAGGCTTTTGTGAGACTGAAAATAATTCACGTTCAATTCAATGTTTTGAATAAAGAGGATTTATTAGAGGCTCAGAGGAGCCCTGAAAAGTATAGGAACCTAACTGTTAGGGTTGCCGGCTACACTGCCTACTTCACTGAGTTAGCTCGAGATTTACAAAATGAGATAATTGCGCGCACTTCATACGGAGACTTTTAGTGAAAGGCTTAGTGTTCGACATTAAAAAATTTGCGCTTCACGATGGTGAGGGGCTGAGGACAACGGTCTTTTTCAAAGGGTGTCCCCTTAGGTGTAAATGGTGTCAAAACCCCGAGGGGTTAGATTTAAAACAACGTCTATGGTATTTCCCAAATCGTTGTTTACATTGCAACGAGTGTATAGCTTCTTGCCCGCGAGGCGCATTAAGCGAACAGAGTGGGCATTACCACGTTAAAATAGACCACGTAAAATGCGATTTGTGTGGAGTTTGTACAGAAGTATGCCCCACGAACGCACTCACCTTCGATAGCACTTATTACAGCGTAGAGGAGTTGGTGGAAGAAGTTGTTAAAGATAAAATCTTCTACGATGTCTCGGGGGGAGGGGTTACAGCCAGTGGTGGAGACCCGGTATTTCAGCATAAATTTGTGACGCAGTTTTTAGCCCGATGTAAGGCAGAGGGCCTTCATACTACGCTAGAATCGGCGATGTATACATCACGGGAGATCATTGATGCTTTACTTCCAGTTGTTGACAATTTTATTGTCGACTTGAAAGTCTTTGAAGAGGATGATCATATTAAGTGGGTGGGCAAAAGTAACCGGTTAATCAAGGAGAATATAGAGTATCTGATTGGGAAAGGGGTTAATCTTTTAATTAGAGTTCCCCTTATTCCCGGCTATACTGCATCGCAGAAAAATCTGGCTCAGATAGGACAATATATACGGAGCTTTGGGAAAGATATTCCGATAGAACTATTAAATCATAACCATTTCGCGCACGATAAATATGAAAAAATGGGGATTGAGTACCCCGTCAAAAACCCTTCAATGCAGTACTCTGAAGAAGAAATGGCTAACTTTTACACTTTTTTGTGGGAGGGATAGATTAAATGTTTAACGAGTTTGCTAGGCGTGCTCAAACGGGACAACCAGTTTTTATGAGCGAGGTAGAGGCAGCGTTAACCCTTTATAAAGAGGTTAAAGCATACTCTTTAGTCCTAAGGTTGTTTGACAATTCGCTAGAAGAATTCTTGATTTATTTACCTCCTAGGCAAGCATTAAACGCAACTGAAAGGGATTTTGCATTCTCTTTTGTGGTGGCCAGAGTCTACAATATCCTCTCGGCTTACGGCGGTAGGAGTCTCTCAATAGTAGCTCCAAAGGAAGATGAATGGCGGACTGAACTTTTTAATGAATTACCCAAAATTTTCCAAATTGATGCGCAACGGAGTGCTAGAACAGGCTATGGTAAGGTAATTAATGTCACCGACCGGATGCTCGATAACATCAACGCCGAAAGGGGTTTCTTTATAGAAATATTGGATGAAAATCCGATTCTGGTTAATTCCGTAAGAGAAATAAACGGCGACCAAGGCCTGGTAGAGCTTTTTAAAAAGAGCATAAATGTGGAGGAACGGTTAATTTTAGGGATGGATATTGGGGGGACCGATATAAAAATCGCGGTCTCAAAAGGTAATTCTATCCTCTTCTTTAAAGAATACGATTGGAATCCTGCTAATTTTAAAGAGATCGATGAATTAGTTGACCCAATTCTCATCTTAACTAAATTGATGTTGGTTAATTATAAGGTGGGGCTAGATCAGACGCTTTACAATGAAGCCCAATTGGACGGCCTCAAAAGTGCGATGGCGGGCGATTGTGGAATTAAAGAAATTAAAGCAACGCTAGAATTATTCCTAGAAGAACAATTACCCGTTTTCGATGAAATTGGTCTCTGTTTCCCCGATGTGGTAATCCGCAATCGTATTGTTGGTGGCGAAGTTTATAAGACTCGGGGGATTCGCAATAATTTGCAAGAACGATATGAAGAAGAATTTAAAAAACTCTCTCAACTGCACAGCTCTTTGAGTATATTTTGCAAAACCCCTGATAAAGTTCACATGACTAATGATGGTCCGATGGCAGCCTTTACCGCAGGGGTTGAACTTGCCTGCTCTAGTGAAGCTCAAATTATTGAAGATGGTGTCTTTGCCCATACCCTTGGCACTGAGTTAGGGTCGGGTTGGATTGATGAAAAAGGGAGAATACCTGAGATACCTTTAGAGGTTTACAACTTTATCATCGATTTGGGAAGTTTCACTCAAAGGGATTATCATCCTGATGATTTACGCAGTGTTAACAACTTTAATACCCATATCGGGGGGACCCTACAGAAATATACGAGCCAAAGTGGAGTTTTCCGTTTGGCCATCGAATATTTTCAGAAAAGCAATTTACCTCTTTATGATGAGTTAGTTACCAAAGGTTTCGTCGTAGAGGGGGTATTAGATGGGGAGCCGGCCCTAATTGTACCCACAGCAAAACAGGATTTAAGAAAACCTTTTCTAGAACATCTAATGCAGTTAACGGAAACAGGGTTGTTCAAAGAGTGTGATCAGGTTTTTTTGGACATAGGGCGATGCTTGGCAGAGACTTGGCTCGAGTTGGAAATTATATTAAAACCCAAAGTGAAAGATCGATTTTTATTCGGACGATTAGTTAAAGAGCCCCGTTGCTTTGCTTTAATGCAGAAGTCTTACAAAGAGATTGTTAAGGAGGGGAAATTGCTAGTCGCCGATTCGTCTATAGCAAATACTTCCTTAATGCGACAATTAGAAGCCCATCCCCAATATACTGTGGCCCAATTTGCCCAAGCAGTCGGAGCATTGTACTTTGCAAATTACGAGGTGAGGTAAAGCTAAAGGGATTATAAGTGTTGCTTACCGAATCACAGAGGGGCTATGAATACCCCTTACAGCCATCTCCAACTCAGCCTTTTATTAATTTTGTTTAAGTTAAATTCCCCCTTTTCGGCCTCTTTCAACCAGGCAACGACCTCTGCATAGTCAGGGTCATTGGGGTCGTCTGCAATTTCAAGAAGCCTTTTATAGTTATCCTCGCCACCGGAGTCTTCAGGAGGGGAAGAGCCTTCACCTTCGAGGCAAATGGGGTGGTTTTTGGAATAGTGGTCTTTAATACTCATCAGTTTTATAGTGTGTGTCCAATAATCCCCAAAGTCATAGTGGTAAATAATGGTGTTGTGTTGACTGAAGACCTCTTTAAGCGTTACCAAATAGGCGAGATCATACTCGTAGTGTCCGTTTAACATCTCCATCTCTTCTTTATCTAGAATGTAGAGAGGGCGACCTTGCGCGTCCCACTTAATCCAGAAGTCATAAAGGTGGCGGTTTCTCCAATCAAATAGGATTTGAATTATGAGGTGAAGTTTACTGAAAGTAGAATTAAGGGGGACTAAAACGCGACGCCTACAAACCGTCTCTAATTCCAGAGAAATTTCTAATTCTGCCATTTTGCAGCTGTAAATATTATCGCCATATCGCGCTGTAAGGCTTTCAACGAACCGCTTACTAACAAACTCATCTTTCTCATCAAATCTGTGGTAGCGCATATTTATATCTGAGTTTAAATGTGACTGTAAAAGAGTTGCTGGGTTCGAAAACTTTATATAGGAGTAGAGGCGCTGGCGGAAATGGTTAAGGCGGGCGACAACTTTAGCATTTGGTGTTTTAGTAAACTTTATTGTTGTGCCACACTCTTCTAGGTATTTATCTGCAATGGCGGGATCGATACCCTCAGTTTCGAAACAGGTGCGTATGCCTTCAATTATAAGGGTAACAATCTCTTTTAAATCTTTCTTTTTAATCCCGTAAAGGACAAAACCGTAAGAAGAAAAGTCATTGGCAACTATAATCGTACGACGGCGGTCGAATGTAAAAAGAGAGGCGCTCCAAGAGAAAAAACTATCTAAAGTGCTATTGGAAGGAAGAGGGGTTACTCCCATGTAATCAAGCAGTTTTTTTGTACACCCAATTTGCATGTTGTACTCCTTCTAACTATTGCATTAATTAGTAGTGCCATTTTAACCTTTAAGTTCTATAGTAGATAGTGTATCTTGTTATTTAAAAAAGAGGTAGCGCAAAGAAGATGAAAAATTAACCCCTATCTTTCACATTCACCCCTGAGTAACTCTTAGAGAAGTTTCAAAAGAGAGGGAAATAAATCCTAAAGAATTAGCTGCGTTGAAGAGTCTGCTATTATCGCTGTGATTAACGCTAAAAGAGATATTTCTGTCAGTTTTGCCAGAAAATTAGAGGGCGCTTTGGATATTGGTGTGGTATTCTGGGTTAATCTACGGGCAAATTATGATGGAGAGAGGAGCGGAGTATGAGTACGAAATCACCAAAGGATGATTTATCGCAAAGTTGTTCGACTGACAGTGCCGGACTGTTAGCATACCCTATCACGCCACTGCACGCTTTAGAAGTGCAGTCTATCCACGATTTCATTACTGATATAGATGGTTGTGCTTACGAGATTATCAAAACTCCACAGGAGATAGTAATTAATGCTGAAGTTGAGTTTTACCAAGATAGGATAGTTATCAATAATGACGATTTTGTTAAATTCAAAGACCACCTGGAATCAAAACAAGAATTTGAGAATCCTAATTTAAAGAGTTTATTAGAAAAATTTTTAAAGTAGCCTACTTGTGGATGTAGAAAACTATTTAATTGAAGAATTATCTCTAAGTTATAATTCAATAAAGGGAAGCTAGACTAAAAATTCTTCATCAAAGAAGTTATCATTGTGTTTTTTAGTTTTGCTGTTGATGAGCACTATCAAAATAAAGGTTTAGGGAGACATTTGCTATTTTGTGCTTTGATGCATGCTTTAGAGTAAGTCGTCAGATTGGATATTGTTGATACTAAAAATGAATCTGTGAAATTATTTTTTCTTGAAACATGGTTTTTATCCATTGTCAGGCTTGATGGTTTATTTGCCTTTGAAAAAGATAAGTTTAAACAAGAGAAAAATCTAACTATATTTATTATCTAGACATATCATAATCCCCGTGCAAAAATGCTAATTAAGTATGAGGAAGAAATTGTTTAGGGCAGTTCTACTCCTCTCTATTCTCTTTTACCTCTTTTCCTGTAATCTAGAGCCTGTTCTCCTCCTCGATAACTCCGGTTTAACACTAAATGTGCGCGGTCAAAATAAAAGTATCACCATAGAATGGGATATTGCTTACGACGAAGACCTCGTCGGAGTGAACCTCTCAATTTACAGAGTTACTGAAGGGGAAGAGGAGCTTGTAGAGGAGCATTTTATTGAGGATAGCTCATCTTACACCTTTAGTGCCGGTAAGCGCGGGTTTTACACTATCTACGTCAAAGGCAAAAATAGGGAAGGCCACTACACAGAAGCTCTTAGGAAGCAGGCCTTCTTCTTCATTACAGATTTACCAATCATTTATGTTGACACCCCCGATGGTAAAGGGGTGACTACTAAAGAGTACCTTAAAAAAACTAGAGGCATGTCTACTTTCTCTATTCGTAATGCAGATTTCTACAATATCTACACCCAAGAAACTGATATCAAGGGGAGGGGAAACTCAACTTGGACTAAGATGGGGGATAAAAAACCCTACAATCTCAAACTCAGCAATGATATCAAACCATTTGGAATGGGTAAGAGTAATAAATGGATCCTATTAGCTAACGCTGCCGACCGCTCCCTTATCAGGACAGAGTT
>JBAYSE010000049.1:0-11198 GCA_041676265.1 Sphaerochaetaceae bacterium | reverse complement strand
ATCGATATTAAAGGCCTCTTTGATAATCTGCTCTCCGTAACCGGTGACGGCGCTCCCCCTAATTATTATATCGGGGTATTTGGTGTAAATAGAGGCCAAAACCTCCTTTATAATCGGGACAGGGTTTCCACTGTTACCCTCATAGGTACTCTCAATAATTTCCCCTTGGCAGTTAATCAGGACACTCTTAACGGTGGTTGATCCGGCATCAATGCCCAAGTAGACCTCTTTTTCACCGCGCTTAAGGGGCACGCTCTTTACGGTGGCCCTTTGGTGGCGTTCTAAGAAGTCGGTGTACTCCTTTTGGTCCTTGAAGAGCGGTGGCATTGAGGCCACACTCTCCTCTGTGGTGTAATTTTCGAGGTGTTCAATAGCCGTGCTAAAATCGACTTCACTAGTGGCACAGAAGGCCGCCCCCAAAGCCACGTAATAAAGGGAGTTAGCAGGGCAAAAGCCTTGAATCTCCAAGGTATCGTCAAAGGCTTTTCTCAGTTGGTCGAGAAAGGTCAACGGACCTCCGAGATAGACGACGTTCCCTTTAATGGCCCGCCCTTGGGCGAGTCCTCCAATCGTTTGGTTAACCACGGCCTGTAAAATACTGGCCGCTATATCGCTTTTACGGGCTCCTTGGTTGAGGAGGGGCTGGATATCACTTTTGGCGAAAACGCCACATCTAGAAGCCACGGTATAAGTTTTCTCAGCTTGATTCGCTAATTGGTTGAGCTCCTCAACACTCAGATGAAGTAGGGAGGCCATCTGGTCAATAAAAGCCCCCGTGCCGCCGGCACAGGAGCCGTTCATCCGCACCTCCATGCCATGGGTGAGGTAGAGGATTTTGGCATCTTCCCCTCCTAACTCAATAATTACATCGCACTCTTTGATTAATTTCTTGGCGGCAATGCGGGTGGCATAAACTTCCTGGATAAAGGGGAGGGAACAGCGGTCGGCCATCCCCATGCCGGCGGAGCCACTGATCATGAGCCGTGCCGGCTCTCCCTTCAAAATCTCCCCGTCAATCTTCCTTAAGAGGCTTGCGCTTTGACTGGTAATTTGCGAGAGGTGACGCCGGTAGTGTGAGAAGACAATCTCCTCGTTTTCATTGAGGACAACGCATTTGATTGTAGTTGAACCAACGTCCAAAGCGACTACCAAAAAGAGAACCTCCTAATGATATTGCCCCATTTTACCGTGAATTAGGCTAAAGCTTCAACTTTTTCGAATTGAGCTTGGTAGAGGTCGCTGTAGAACCCTTGGCGCGCAAGGAGTTCGTTGTGCGTCCCCTGCTCTACAATATCTCCGTCACGCATTACCAAAATAATGTCGGCATTCCTAATGGTCGATAAACGGTGCGCTATAATGAAGCTGGTGCGCCCAGCCATTAAATTGTCCATTGCCTCTTGGATTAATATCTCGGTGCGGGTATCTACCGAACTGGTTGCCTCATCGAGGATTAAGAGGGAGGGGTTTTTCAAGATTACCCGTGCAATCGTAATAAGTTGGCGCTGTCCCTGTGAGATATTACTCGACTCTTCATTAATCACCATGTCATAGCCTTCACTCAATGTGTTTATAAAGTGGTCCACACGGGCCGCTTTGGCGGCAGCCACTACCTCTTCGTCGCTGGCATCGAGTTTTCCGTAACGGATATTTTCCCGTATAGTCCCGTTAAAGAGCCATGCATCTTGGAGAACCATCCCAAAATGGCTCCTCACATCTTCCCTTGAGAGGTCGGCAATATTGAGAGCATCTATTTTGATGGCCCCTTTATCTAACTCATAGAAGCGCATAAGCAGTTTTACAATGGTGGTCTTGCCGGCTCCTGTGGGCCCCACAATGGCAACCTTTGTACCCGGTTTTACGTGAACCGAGAAGTCGTGAATGACGGGCACCTCTTTTTTATAACCGAAAGTCACATGGGAGAACTCGACCTCCCCTTTGACTCTGTTGAGGCTACAGGCAATCTCCCGCTCCTCCTCTTCAGTCTCATCTAAAAACTCAAAGACCCGCTCGGCGGCAGCCACAGTGGTTTGTAGCATATTGGTTACTTGGGCTACGCGGGCGATAGGTTGGGTAAAGTTCCTAGTGTACTGGATAAACGCTTGGATATCGCCGACGGTAATAGAGCCCTTAATTGCCAGAACCCCTCCGAGGAGGGCAATGGCGACATATCCCAAGTCGCCAATGCCATTCATGATTGGCATCATTAGGCCGGAGAGGAACTGACTTTTCCAAGCCGATTGATAAAGTGCATCATTGGTCTCATCAAAGGTTTTGCTAACCGCCTCTTCTGCCGAGAAGGCCTTAACGACAATGTGGCCACCGTAGACCTCTTCGACTTGCCCATTAACCTCTCCCAGCTTTTTCTGTTGTTCTAAGAAGTGCTTCTGGGAAACCTTCACGATCCTAGAGATCAAGAGGAAAGCTGCCGGGAGGATTATCAGCGAGACCAACGTCATCAGAGGACTGATGGAGAGCATCATTATTAAAACCCCTAACATCGTTGTGAAAGAGGTAACAATCTGAATCAATCCCTGGTTGAGGTTTTGACTCAACATGTCGATATCGTTAGTCACTCTGGAGAGAATTTCTCCGTGGGTAATCTCATCTAGCCTTCCCATGGGGAGGCGATGGATCTTATTGGTGACATCACTTCTTAGTTTTTTGGAGAGTTTTTGGGTAACATTACTCATGATTACCCCTTGGCTACTCGTTAAAAGAGCACTGGCTAGGTAAAGGCCAATCAAGAGGGACAGAATTCTGCCAACTGCCTTGAAGTCGATTCCGGCTCCGCCTCTTAACTTACTGTTGATGCCCACGAAGATGGCAGTAGTGGCTTGCCCCAAAATCTTTGGTCCCAAGATGTTAAAAAGGGTGCCTCCCAGTGCAAAGAGGAGGACTAAAATTAGGGCGATGGAGTAGGGGGCAAAATTTTGCGCCAACCTTTTGGCCGTCTTTGAGAAATCTTTAGGTTTAACAACTACTCCTTGGAAGCGACGACCGCCCCCGGGTCCTCTAAACGGGAGAGGCGGTGTTTTACCGGTTTGCTCAGTTTTAGCCATGGTTGATTAACTCCTGTTTGGAGAGCTGACTTTCGGCAATCTCTTGGTAGACTTGGCAGCTCTCCAATAACTCCTGATGCTTTCCCTGACCAACAAGCTGCCCCTCATCGAGTACCAAAATATTATCGGCGTGGAGAATTGTACTAATCCTTTGCGCTACAATAATCACGGTACTGTGGGAGAGCTCCTTGGTTAGCCTTTGGCGAACCAGTTGTTCCGTGCGGTAATCGAGGGCGGAGAAACTATCGTCAAAGAGGAGGATTTGGGGGTGCCGCGCTAAAGCACGGGCAATCGAGAGCCTCTGGCGTTGTCCCCCCGAAACATTCGTTCCCCCTTGGGAAATAGGGCTCTGGAACTTTTCAACTCTCTCCTCGATAAAAGGCCTCGCTTGGGCTATTTCACTGGCCCACTCAACATCTTCTTTTGAGACAGAGTCATCGCCAAAGGCAATATTAGACTCAATCGTACCACTGAAGAGAAGTCCCCTTTGGGGTACATATCCGATTAGGTGGCGTAACGCTTTTACCTCGTACTCCCTCACGTCGATTCCATCAATCAAAATTCTCCCTTTGGTTACATCGTGGAACCGGGGGATGAGGTTGAGAATCGTCGATTTACCACTGCCGGTACTGCCAATTATAGCGGTGGTTGTCCCTGCACGGGCCTTAAATGAAATTGAGCTGAGAGCTTCAGAAGAGGCCTCTTGGTAGGCAAAGCTGACGTTATCGAAAAGGATCTCGCCGCTTGCCTTCGGTGGCAGTTGCGCCGCTACCGCAGGTGAGATGAGTCTATTGGGGGTGTTGAGCACCTCTTTAATTCTATTGGCTGAAACTGAGGCGCGGGGTAACATAATTGAGAGCATGGTTATCATGAGGAACGACATGATAATCATCATCGAATACTGGATAAACGCCATCATGTCGCCTAACTGCATTGCACCGGCCTCGATGGCTGCTCCCCCTCTCCAGACGATTAGTACCGCCGTCAAGTTCATCACGAGGGTCATTAAAGGCATCATGGCGGACATTACTCGGTTGACAAAGAGGGAGGTTTTCGTGAGTTCTGCGTTGGCTTTTTCAAAGCGAGACCTCTCGTGTGCTTGGTTATTAAAGGCCCGAATTACACTCAAGCCACTGAGGGTCTCGCGAACAATTCGGTTGGTATTGTCAATTAAGATCTGCAGCTTTTTAAAACGAGACATCGCCAAGGCAAGCATGGAGATAACAATTGTGAAAATAATCGCCACCGCCAGACCAATAATCCACGACATCCCCACATTCGTGGTTAGGGCTCTCACAATGCCACCGGCTGCCATCAGGGGGGCAAAAACCACTACCCTTAGAATCATCACAAAAGATTGCTGGATCTGCTGGATGTCATTGGTACTCCGGGTGACTAAGGAGGCCGTCGAGAAGTTATCCATCTCGCTTTGACTAAAAGAGACAACCTTATGGAAAACTTCTTTACGTAACCTTTTGCCCAGCTTGGCGGCGACCCGCGAGGCAAAGAAGGCGACGGCAATTGAGGAGAGGGCTCCCACAGCTGAAACCCCAATCATCTTTAAGCCTGTCTTTAGGATGTAACTATTTTGGAGTTTGGCGATACTAATGCCCATCTTAGCATACTCGTCCCTGATTTGTTGGAAGGCGGCCTGTTCCTCCATTTTTGCCCCCGGACCCAACCTAATTTCGGCGAGGGCATTCACCACTACTTGCTCATCAATGGGGGGCTCTTCTTTTAGAAAGTAGCCCTTCTGCTCTGCGTTGTAACGGTAGGAGGCATTCAATAAGGCAGAGTTGTCGGCATCTAAAAGCTCTTCAATAGCTTTGTAAGTTGGTTCACTTAAGGCCATCGGTAGGGGTTTCTCAATACCTCCCTGTTGTAGTCCGACATCGACTATCTGGGAAGTGAAAAGGGGGAGGGCTAAGTCGGTGACAACTTTTAAGATTAACAGGAAGATGATAAAGAAGAGGGACAGTCGCGATTCTTTGAGGTACTTTACAATTACAGACATTTTGACGCCTCATCCTTGGCCATCGCGAGGAGATTATCTCTTATTCGGCGAGCCAACTGCTCAAAATTCGTGCGCTCCTGAGGAGAGAAGTCTTGGAAGATCTGAGCCTCAAGGAGGGCAATTTTTTGGTTGGCAATGGCCAGTTTCTCTTTCCCAAGGGCAGAGATGGCAATTCTAAAGACCCTTTTATCGCTGGAATCGAGCTGCTTCTCAATTAGTCCGCCCTTCTCGAGGCGTCGTAGGGCAGCGGTAAGGGTTGCCGGTTTAATAAAGAGTTGGCGGGCCAACTCGCGCTGATTTATCCCGCTAGTGCCACTTAGGTGTAAAAGGAGGCTGTACTGACTAGGGTGGAGTCCCATAGAGGCCAGTACTGAGTGGGCACGGGCAAAGCGTAGGCGGGCAATCTGGGTTAAAAGGGGTATTTTGGGTTCTATTGACATCTTCTCCTCAAATTAGTTAGCTACCTAATGAATAATGTTTTTCTTTTAATTCGTCAAGAAGCCAAAAAAAAGAGGACACTAGGCAGTGCCCCCCTCCCCAAAGAGTTGCTCTCAGTCGCCGTTATAAAAGCGTTGGTCCCAGTCGCGCTCTTTATCAAACATCTCCTCTTCCATTCCCTGAACACGCCTTTTAAGGCGTTCAAACATCTCTTGTAGATTCTCTTTGGTCCCCTGTGAGGATTCTCTATAGAGGGGTTCTAAAGGGAGAAAGAGGGCCACTAGGGCATAAATCAGAATTCCAGGAAAAACCCCGGTGACCAAAATCGATATGCCCACTATTAATCTCAATGCATCAACGGGTAGCTCTTTCCAATCGGCTATCCCCTGACAAACCCCAAACACTTTGCCCTTACGGGACCTATATAATTTTCTTGTAGCCATTATCATCCTCATCTATTCCTTATTATTGCGACGACTGTGGGCAATGATCTCTAAGTTTTCAATGCGCCTAATTAAGTCTCGCAACTCCCTTTCCAGTTCTTTCTCTCCCACACCGTAGCGCGCCTCTCTCTCCCTCTCCCTGCGTCGCTCTTTAGCCTTCATTGCACTGTTAACAATCCAAGCCACAAAGAGGAACGGGGTGACAATAGCTACTATAGTGATCAAAGTATCGCCAAACATCTCTACTGTTTACCTTTCTTACGTAATAACTCAAGCTCCTCTTCAACCTCGTCCATCTGCTCAAGGTCAAAGAACTGCTGCTCTAAATCACTGACAGAGCGCTCCCACTCCATTCTGTTGAGCTGTTGCTCCATCCGCTCAAAGCGTTCATCGGCGCTCTTCTGCAAATTTTCAGAAGCCCGTTCACCTTGACGGGACGCCTCTACTATACTCTGATGTTTAAGGCGAAGGGAAGTCAACTTCTCCTCTAAACGGGAAATATCGGCTTTACATTGGGCAACCGATTTCTCAAAAGAGGCCACACTCTCTTTGAGGCGCTCACTCTCTTCTTGAGAGCGGCGTTTTTCAAGAAGGGCTTCCCTGGCAAGGTCATCTCTCGCTTTGGAGATGGCTAACTCGGCCCGTTTTAGCCACCGTTGAATAATCTCTTCCTGCTCTCTAAGCTTCCGTTCGGCAGTGGCCTTTCTCCCCATTTCAGCGGCACACGAAGCTTTGAGTTCAATGAGGGTATCCTCAACCTCTTGCAACATTAGGCGTACCATCTTTTCAGGATCTTCGGCTTTGTCGAGAAGAGCGTTTATGTTGGCGTTAACAATATCCATAAAACGTGAAAAAATTCCCATATTTAGCTCCTTAGTTCTTTCTCTTGTATAACAAGGAGCAAGAAGTATGCCAAGTTGAATAAGGGGAAGTTTTCCCCTTTTTCAGAAAAGATTTGGTCAATTTTACCATTATATGGTAGAATAAACCTATGAGTGAAGAGCGACCCGGTTACAGTCAAACCCCTTTGGGAGAGAGCGAAGTCTTCTTAAACTTTCAGCAAGAGTTAAGCCGTGCGGCTTTAGTTAATCGCAGTGTTCTTTTAATAGGGGAGCGGGGCAGCGGTAAAGAACTAGCGGCTTTACGCCTCCACTACCTCAGCCCCCGTTGGCAAAACAACCTTGTAACGGTCAACTGTGCCGCTTTACCACCCTCTTTAATTGAGAGTGAGTTGTTCGGTTACGAAGCCGGAGCCTTTACGGGGGCCGGTAAAGCCCGTAAAGGGCGCTTTGAAGAGGCCCAAGGAGGAACGCTCTTCCTCGATGAAATTGGTCTCATTCCTCTGGAAGTGCAAGAGAAAATTTTACGGGTGGTGGAGTACGGTACTTTTGAGAGGTTGGGCTCTTCAATTACCCACGAAGTGGATGTGCGGATTGTGGGAGCCACCAATACAAACCTCCTTGATTTGGTTGAGGAGGGGAAGTTTAAACGGGACCTTCTCGACCGGCTTTCGTTTGAAGTGTTGTTCTTGCCTCCCCTAAGGGAGAGGGGGGAAGATATAATCTTATTAGCTGAATACTTTGCCGCTAAGATGGCCCATGAGTGTAATTTGAAGCAGACCCCCTTTTTCAGCGAAGCCTTGAAAGAGAAGCTAAGAAGTTACCCTTGGCCGGGCAATGTGCGTGAGCTGAAGAATGTCATTGAGCGCTCAGTCTACCGCTCAGAGGAACAAGAGATTAACGAGGTGATCTTCAATCCTTTTAAGAACCCCTACCAAGCACACCAAGAGTCCCTTAAAAGGAACCGCTTAGATGAATTGAGTCGCTACAGTGAGGCTAAGGAGGAATTAGACCGCTCATTCTTAATCAGGGCGCTAAAAAAGAGTGGCGGGAACCAAAAAGAGGCCGCCAGACTGTTAGGGCTAACCTACGACCAGTTCAGAGGCCTCTACCGGAAATATAAAGGGGAAATTGAGAACTCTTAATCTTTCTCTTTCTTAGCTTTCAAGCGGGCCAACTCGCTCTCTACTGCGCTGTCGCTTTCCATCCTAGAGAACTCTTTCTCATTATTTTTAAGCGAGGAGAAACCGGCCATCTCTGCTTCGGCTTCCAGAGCTTCAATTTTCTCCTCCAGTTCACTAAAACGCCTGTAACCCAATTGACTGTCGATTGCCCGCAGAGCCTCTACCATCTTTTTCTTCTCTTGCGCATGGTGAGCCCTTTGAACTAAGAGGCGTTGTTTGTCACGGACCTCTGAGCGCTTCGCCTCCAGCTTAGCAATCTGTTCATCCATTGAATCAATAATGAAGTTAATCTGTTTAAGCTCCTCGGTGAGTACATTTAAGCGCTCAGTTATCCGACTCTTCTCCCTAATCGCCTCGCGGGCTAAATCATCTTTACCCTTATCGACGGCGAGTTCTGAGCGCTTCTCCCAGCGCTTCTTTAACTCTTTAGCTGCATTTATCTCCTGCTCAATCAGGGCACGATTGGCCATTCGTTCGGCACAGGAGCTTTTAGCTTCAATGAGGGTCTCTTCCATCTCGGCGAGCATTAAACGGATCATTTTCTCGGGGTCTTCCATTTTATCGAGTTTGGCATGTAAGTTGGCATTTACAATCCCTCTCAATCTCTTAAAGAATTTCATAATCTCTCCTTCAATCTATTTTAACACTTGTTACCAACATAACAATGCAATTGACGTGCCAACTCAAAAATAGGGGTAATTGGGAGTTATCGAGGTGGTATTGGTAAAATATACCATTGCACATGGCCCATTTAACCTCTACAATGGGGCCATGGGTACACTTTACATGGTGGCTTCACCAATTGGAAACTTGGAAGATATTACGTACAGGGCGCTTAGAATCCTGAAGGAAGTTGATGTCATCGCTTGTGAAGATACTCGGCACAGTGCCAAGTTACTCAACCACTACGCAATCAGTGGGAAACGGCTCCTAGCGAGCCACGCCCATAACGAAGAGGAGTCGGCTAAAGGTATCGTAAAACTGCTTTTAGAGGGGCTCAGTGTGGCCTACCTTAGTGACGCAGGTACGCCGGGAGTGAGTGACCCCGGAGCAAAGGTGGTCTCCTTAGCCCGCAGTAACGGGATTAAGGTTGTCCCTATCCCGGGACCCTCGGCTCTGACGGCTCTAGCTTCGGTAGCCGGGGTTACCGGTAAAGCTCTCCTGTTTGAGGGCTTTCTCCCCATTAAGGGGGGTAAACGACGGCGTCGCTTAGAAGAGTTGCTAGAGCGCGGGGAAGCTTTTATCCTCTATGAATCGCCTTTTCGAGTCGTCAAATTACTGGCCGAACTGGCCTCCCTGGAAGGCGCTAGGCGCCTCATTGTGGGGCGCGAGATGACTAAGGTCTATGAAGAATTTATTGAAGGGAGCGCTGCTGCCATTAGCCAAGATTTTGCCAGTCGTAGCTCAATTAAGGGGGAGTTTGCCATCTGTGTTTTGGCCAAGGAGCGCCCATGATAACCATCAAAAAGCTCTCCTCACTGCCGCAAGGGACAAAGATTCGTAAGTGTGCGCGCCTTTTAGAGGAGTTTCAAAACCGGTTAGTTCAAAATTTGCCAATCGATCTTGTTTATCTTAAAGGGTTAATAGCGGTTGTCACCTCAACTGTCGACGATGAGGAGGTAAAAAGACGCTTTGCAGCAATCGACCTAGAGCAAGAGTTTCTTTGGCCTCTGTCGGATGCCCTTTTTTTACTCCAACAGACCCTCTCGATAGAAAGGGGCGACTGGGACTTCCATTTAGACGCCGGGCCGCACCAAAAGGGGCGTTTAATCTACCCCTTTAAAGTGGTTCTCGACCGCTTACGCTCCCCTTTTAACGTCGGCTCTATCTTTAGAAGCGCCGACTCTTTTGGGGTAGAACAATTCTATTTAATAGATCCAACGGCGTCCCCTCTGCATCCACGGGCGCTACGCAGTGGTCGCGGGTGTCAAAAAGGGATCCCATGGCAAAGTATGCGTGAAGAGGCGCTTAGCGAAGAATTGGCCGGTCAACCGGTTTTTGCCCTCGAAAGCGGGGGGAGAGATCTGAACACTTTTAACTTCCCCCAAGAGGGGGTCGTTATCGTCGGTTCAGAAGAATTGGGGGTCAGTCCGGCGATGTTGGCAATTGCCGATGACTCTTTGGGGCGCGTGACAATCCCCCTATTTGGGACGAAAGGGTCATTGAATGTCTCCGTTGCATTTGGCATACTAATGCATGTTTGGTTTACGCAGGTCAATCAAAAGGAGCAATAGTAAGTCTTCCATGTCAAAAAGAGTATCGGTAGAAGAAAATTACACGCGGATGATAGAGACCCCGGTATCGAGGCTCATCACTTCTCTCTCGGTGCCTACGATTATCTCAATGTTGGTGACCACCTTTTACAACATGGCCGATACTGTCTTTGTGAGCCGCTTAGGCACCCAAGCCAGTGGTGCCGTAGGGGTTGTTTTTGCCCTGATGAGCATTATCCAAGCGCTTGGAATGACACTGGGGATGGGTTCGGGAAACTTTGTTGCCCGCCTTTTAGGTGCCCGTGAAGATGAGAAGGCTAATCAGGTTCTCTCGACTACGTTCTTCACAGCCTTGGGAATCGGGGGTTTACTCCTCATTGGTGGCCTCTCTTTTCTAGACCCTTTTATGAGGCTCTTGGGCTCAACGGAGACAATCCTCCCCTACGCTAGAGACTACGGCTCAATAATCCTTTTAGGTGCCCCTATTATGGCAGCCTCCTTTGTGATGAATACCAACCTGCGAGCTGAGGGGAATGCCGTTCTGGGGATGCGGGGGATAGTTGTCGGCGCCTTTTTAAACGTTGTACTCGACCCTATCCTAATTTTTGGTTTTAAGATGGGTATCAAGGGAGCGGCAATTGCTACCGTCTTTAGTCAGTTTGTCTCCTTTATGATTCTCCTCTCTTTTTACGTTAGAAAGAGGAGTATCCTCACCCTCTCTATCACCAAATTCCGTTGGCAATGGTGGCTCTACCGTGAGGTCATCACAACGGGGATGCCGGCTTTTTATCGCCAAGGTCTGGCCAGCATCTCGATGGTATTCCTCAATAAAGGCTCGGCCCCCTATGGCGACTCGGCGATTGCCGCTATGACAATCGTTTCACGTACCATGCAGTTTTTAGGCTCAGCTTTGATTGGTTTTGGGCAAGGGTATCAACCGGTAGCCGGTTTCAGTTGGGGGGCTAAACGACTCGACAGGTTAGAGGGAGCTTTCCGTTTTGCCCTCCT
>JBAYSE010000048.1:0-11214 GCA_041676265.1 Sphaerochaetaceae bacterium | reverse complement strand
ATTTACGCCAAAGCCCGAGAAGTTGCGGCAAAAGTTTGGGCTAAAGTAGATACCATAAAATAACCCCGAAGGGGATAAACGCATTGTGAAGGAGTAAGAAATGGGAATGCACGCAAAAATTAAAGCATTGGCAGCAAAGTATCGTGATTACACTGCCGAAAACCTCTCAAAAATGGTGAAGGTGAAGTCTTACAGTAGCCAAGAAGAGGATGTCTGTCGCTTAATAGTTACACTGTTGGAGGAGGCCGGGTTTGATGAAGTTCGCATTGATGGACTGGGAAGCGTCATCGGCAGAGTGGGCAATGGACCTAAAAAACTAGCGTTTGATGGCCATATAGACACCGTAGAGGTGGGGAATATGGCCAACTGGGATTTTGATCCCTTTAGTGGCGAAATAAAGGATGGTCTGGTTTACGGAAGGGGAACTTCGGACCAAAAAGGAGGCGCGGCCTCCATGATTAGCGCCGGCAGAATCTTAAAAGAGTTGGGCTATAACGGTGAATATACCGTCTACTTCACATTCACCGTAATGGAAGAGGATTGTGACGGAATGTGTTGGAAATACCTCATTGAGGAGGAGAATTTTAAACCCGATCTGGTGGTCTCGACCGAGCCGACCAGTTGTCGCCTCTACCGTGGTCACCGAGGAAGAATGGAAATTAGGACTATTTTAAGGGGGATTTCCTGTCACGGAAGTGCTCCCGAGAGGGGGGTAAGTGCGGCTTACAAAGCGGCTAGGGCAGCCTTAGCTATTGAGCAACTCAACGAAGATCTGTTACCGGACGAAGATAATTTCTTAGGTAAAGGGACAATAACGGTTTCCCAGATGGATGTTAGAGGTCCCTCGCAGTGTGCCGTGGCAGACTATGCGATGCTCTACCTAGACCGCCGTTTAACCTGGGGAGAGGATGCCGAATTAGCCATCTCGCAAGTACGTGATTATGTTTCCAAGGCGACCGGCGATAGTCCGGCCGAGATCGTGGTCGAGATGCCAAACTATGAGAAGGTGGGGTGGACCAAGAAAGAGTATAGTCAGGAACTCTATTTCCCCACATGGAAATTGGATGAAGACCACTTCTTGGTGCAAGCGGGAATTGATGCCTATAAGAGCCTCTTCGATAAAGACCCGGTGGTCGATAAGTGGACTTTTAGCACTAACTTAGTGGCTACAACCGGTCGCCATAAGATTCCGGCCATTGGCTTTGGCCCCGGAGACGAGGCCCAGGCACATGCACCTAATGAGATAACTAGGGTAGATGACCTCGAGATTTGTGCTGCATTTTATGCGATGCTTCCCTATAGTCTAGAAAAATAAGGGTAGAAAAACGCTATTTTCTGATGTATGATTACCCTTAGAGAGCTTGGCACACTTTGTGCCAAGCATTATCCCCGCCATGATCCCCTCTCCCATCATGGATGGGTGATTACAAGGAGAGGCTTCGCGGGTCTTTTTTTTTGACCATGCGATAAAACAGCCTATTTCAGGAGGGCCGCCGAGTGCTTAAAAGCTTAGCGGAAGTGTGATGGACATTGACTTAGTCTTTTTTAATTTCCCATTTCAATTATCAACCTCCTGTCGGAATTATCGAGAGAATTTAACAGTGAGATTAATAATTTATTAGGAGAAGGAGAAAGATATGCACGACCATTCAGTAATTCTAAAAAACATCTACTGCTTGATGACTGATACTGCCAAAGAGACCATCTCTGGTGCTGACATGCTTATCAGTGATGGAGTCGTCCAGGAAATTGACCTAGAGGGTAAAATGGATCCAAAATCGGTCACACGGGTGATTGATTGCTCAAAACATGTGGTAATACCAGGGTTGGTTAACACCCATCACCACTTTTTCCAGACCATGACCCGGAACCACCCTGCGGTTCAAAATACCGAGCTATTTGATTGGCTTCGTTTTCTCTACAACGTGTGGAAATATATTGATGAAGAGGGGGTCTACTACTCCTCCATGTTGGCCATGGCAGAGTTGTTGAAGACGGGGTGTACCCTCACAACCGACCACCACTACCTCTATCCACGCGGATTTGAGGCCGATTTGATGGGACTGCAGTTTAAGGCAGCCGATACCCTTGGCATTAGATTCTCTCCTACCCGCGGTTCCATGAGCTTAAGTGAAAAAGATGGAGGGCTCCCCCCCGATTCAGTGGTCCAAACCGATGATAAGATTCTGGAAGATAGTGAAAGGGTCATCAAGGAGTACCATGATCCCTCTCCGTTGGCAATGCATAAAGTTGTTTTAGCCCCCTGTTCTCCTTTCACCGTAACTAAGGAGATTATGAGGGACAGTGCTCGCCTTGCCCGCAAGTATGGGGTGCAACTCCATACCCACTTAGCAGAAACCCGTGATGAAAACGACTTCTGTATGGAGATGTTTGGCATTCGGCCGGTTGCTCTCATGCAAGAGTGTGAATTGATTGGTCCCGATGTCTTCTATGCGCACGGAATCCACTTCAACGACGAAGAGTTGAAAATATTGGCCGAAGCCGGCTCCTCCGTGGCACACTGCCCCTCGAGTAATATGAGGCTGGGCAGTGGTATTTGTCGCGTGAAGGAGATGTTGGAACTCGGTATTAACGTCGGCGTAGCCGTTGATGGGTCGGCTAGTAACGACTCTTCCGATATGTTGGCGGAGGTGCGCAACGCCCTGTTGCTTCAGAGGGTAGGGAAGGGAGCCGCCGCTTTAACGACTCGTCAAGCTTTCAAGATGGCTACTGAAAATGGGGCTAAGATGCTCAATTTTGGTAAAGTAGGCAAATTAGAGGAGGGGTGGGCGGCCGATATGGCAATCTTTGATGTGCACCGTTTACCCTATGCCGGCGCTTTATCAGACCCGGTAGCCGCTCTCATCTTCTGTGGCGATGATCACAATACCGATTACACAATTGTTAATGGACAAGTTGTCGTCGATAAAGGGCAATTAGTGGGCTTTGAAGAGGAAGAGTTATTTGAAAAAGCCAGCGCTATTAGCCAGAAAATGCTCGCTAAAGCTGAGCGTAAGGAGGAAGTATGATTGGTGAATTCATTCGTACTGCATCACCTGAAGAGTCTCTTTTGGCACTCCACAACGGAGGAGATGGTTCTCTGTTTATAGCCGGAGGAACTGAAATTCTCCGCTTGAACTCCCTTGTTTCTGCCCAGAAAGTTGTGACTTTAAAAAACCTTAACCTGGCGGGTATCGAGGAGGAGAAGGGGATTGTCTCCATTGGAGCTACTACCACTTTCCAAGAAGCCCTTGAGAGTGAGGTTGTCCCCGATTACCTTAAAGAGGCACTAAAGTTTTGCGGATCTTTAACACGGAGAAACATGGCAACCATAGGGGGTAATGTGGCATTAAAGCGGGACGACTCCTACCTATTGCCCACCTTATTAGCCGCCAAAGCACGCCTAATTTTGGGGGACATAGCCAGTGACGGTAAGTATGGTGAGGAAAATATCCCCATAAGGGAGTACCACTCTTTCGATGACCACTTCAATGGTTCCTTAATCTTGCGAATTGTCCTCAACAAGCCTCAACGCTTTGTATCTACACTGCGCTATGCCCGCACAGTCCAAAGCCCGGCTGCCCTGACAATCGCTTTTGGTGCCGATATTTCCAGTGGTACCCCGCATGATGTGCGCATCGCGGCAGCCATCAAAGGGACCGGTGTGGTGCGTCTCATAGAGGTCGAAAACGGTATTATGGAGGGGCACTACGCCAGCGCCGAAGATGCGGGAGCACAAGCCTCGCGCAATATTGCCCTCACCGACGATATCACCGGCAGCGCTGCTTACAAAAAATATATGCTCACAATCAGTGTTGGTGAGCTCTATAAAAAGTGCTTAGATGCCATCTCTAAAGGAGGTGCTCAATGATTGTCCAATGTACTGTAAACGGTAAAGCCGTAACACAAAGGGTTGAACCGCATGAGACGCTCCGTTCGATGTTGGTTGCTTTAGGACACTTCGCTGTCCGCGATAGCGATGACAGTGAAGGTTTTGCCGGTAGCGATACGGTAATCTTCAACGACCGTCCGGTCTATGCCAATTTAATGTTGGCAGCTGAAGCCGTAGGAGCCGAGATTCGCACTCCCGATTCTCTTGCGCAAGGGTCACAGCTCAATGTTGTCCAAGAAGCAATGATCGATGCGGGTGTTGTCCAGTCAGCTTATAACGCACCGGCGGCAGCTCTTTTGTTGACTTGGCTCTTAGAGAAAAAACCGGACGCACATAGAGAAGATGTGGCTGAAGTTTTATCGGGGATTTTTATCCGCGATGCGGGCTATGAACACTACTACCTGGCCGTTGAATTAGCCAAAGAGAAGATGGCCAAAGGAGAGTACACCTCTGAGATAGCCCCCGAGTTTAGGGATCACTTAAAATATGTGGGAAAAGTAAAACCCAAAGTTGATGGGCGCCAATTGGTGGCCGGCTGGAAGTCTTTTGTGGAAGACCGGGTAGAGGTGGGAGCCTGTGCCATGGTACTACTTCGTAGTCCCCATGCCCATGCCTACATCACGAAAATAGATACCTCTGAGGCTGAAAAGATGGAGGGGGTGGTTACCATTATAACGGCAGCCAATTGCCCCGACGTCTTTTATATGTCAGCAGGACAGGGGAATCCCGAACCCTCGCCTTACGATCGACGTTTGTTTAACTGGAAAGTACGTCACGTAGGCGACAGGGTAGCAGCCGTAGTTGCCGAAACTGAAGAACAGGCCAAGGCGGCCCGTGAGAAAATTGTGGTCGAATACGATGTGCTACAACCCGTTTTTACCGTTGAGGAAGCGATGGCTGAAGGCTCTCCCATAGTGCAAAATGGTGCTGCTGAATATCTCAGTGGAGAACCCGAAAATTTGGCTGAGTACAACAAAGGGGTCGACCCCCGTGAAGGGAAGATTATCTACCCCTTCCCATTACACGCCGACAATCGTCGTAACATAGCCTCTGCTGCCCATGGTGCCATTGGCGATATAGAGAAGGGCTTTGCCGAAGCTGATGAGGTAATTGAGCGGACTTATCAGACGAGTCAAATCCAGTGTACCCCTCTGGAACCGCACCTCTGTTACACCAAAATCGACAACGACCGTTTGGTAATACATGCCTCAACGCAGGTTCCCTTCCACACTCGTCGCATTGTTGCCCGTGTGTGTGGTATTCCAGAAAACAAAATCAGAGTTATTAAAGAGAAAGTTGGTGGCGGTTATGGCTCTAAACAAGACATCCTAGTGGAAGATGTGGCCGGTTATGCTACTTGGATTACCCGGCGACCAATCTACTACCGCAATACACGCGAAGAAGAGTTTATTGCCAACAGTACCCGTCACCCAATGCGGGTTACTGTGAAGATGGGTGCTAAAAAAGGGGGACAACTAACTGCCGTTTACATGGACGTAAGGGCCAATACCGGTCCCTATGGGAACCACTGCCTAACCGTCCCTATGAACGCCTGCTCTAAAACCCTTCCCCTTTTAAATTGTCCCAACATAGCGTTTGACGTCATCACCTACTACACTAATATTCCGCCGGCCGGCGCGTACCAAGGTTATGGAGCACCAAAGGGTTCCTATGCTTTGATGACCTGCTTAGCTGAGATGGCCGATGTTATTAAGGTTGACCCCCTTGAGATGGCCAAGATTAACCACGTGGAGCGGGGCTTTATGTTGGAGATTCTCAAGAGCTTAGGTGAAGGGCGGGAAGGAACACCCGTTCCAGTGGGGAGCTGTGGTCTCAGGAAAGCCCTCGACGAGGGGGCGCAGATGATCGATTGGGGCAAGAAAGAGGTCTCCGCCGATCCTAATTGGCAAATTGGTAAAGGATTTGCCATGATTCAACAGGGCTCAGGACTCCCCGGACTAGACCATGGGATGTGCGATGTTGTGATGAACACCGATGGGACTTTCATGATTCACAGTGGGGGCTCCGATTTAGGGACAGGTCTCGACACTATCAGTGTTAAGTGTGTCAGCGAGGTGATGTGTGTTGAGATGGATTTGGTCTCAATCCTCTCCGGCGACACCGATAACACTATGTTTGACACCGGCGCTTATGCTTCCAGCGGGACTTACTTCTCCGGAGGAGCCACCCTTAAGGCGGCTTTGGACTTAAAGCGAAAAGTTTTAGCGGAAGCTGCTCTCCAGATGGAAGAGCAAGAGGAAGACCTCGAAGTGAGATCTCCCGGAGAGGTCTACTCCAAAAAGAGTGGTAAAGTGTTACCTTACCCAGTTTTAATTCACCAAGCCGTTTCGGGCTTAGGGCGGGGCCAATTAGTTGGTTACGGCTCCTTTGCAACCGAAGATGCCGCCATTCCTTATGGTGCCCATTTTGCCCAAGTAGCGGTTAATGTGAAAACAGGTGAGATTAAGGTACAAAAATTCTATGCCCTTCAAGATGCCGGCACCCCCATTAACCCAGAGTTAGCCCTCTGCCAGATGTATGGAGCTGCCCAGAAATCGATTGGACATACCCTCTATGAAGATATGGTGCTTGATGAGAAAGGGGTTTGTGTTACACCCGACTTTACCCGTTATGGGGTGCCGATGATTAGTGAGGCGCCTTTAGACTTCAAGTCTGTCTTAATCGATGAAGATGATGAATTTGGACCTTACGGGGCTAAATCTATCAGCGAAATTGCCACCAACGGCGCTGCCCCGGCAATTGCTAATGCTATTTTTGATGCAGTCGGTGTATGGATTCGCTCTTGGCCAATAACCCCTGAGAAGATTTTGAGAGAGATGGGCAAAATCAATTGATGTTAATGTGGAGGAGCTCCTTCGCAACAAACTGCAACAAATCAGTAGACTCATATTAACCTCCATGTTATAATTCTTCTAAATAGCAAGAATAACAAATCTTTAAAGGGGGTATTATGAAGGACACGAGTGCAATCCGGAAAATGATAGAAAACTTAAAGGGACTGAAAGCTGAAGGGATGTACCTCAACGACTTTTTCCATACTTGGAAGAAGAGTGACGATGAAATTGCAGCAACTTTTGCCGTTGCTGAAATTTTAAGAAAACTGAGAGAGAACAATATCTCCTGCAAAATGTTTGACAGTGGGTTAGGTATTTCAAACTTTAGGGACAACTCTACCCGCACGCGCTTTAGCTTTGCCAGTGCTTGTAACATGTTGGGTCTTGAAATCCAAGACTTAGATGAATCAACGAGCCAAATTGCCCACGGTGAAACGGTACGTGAAACGGCGAACATGATCTCTTTTATGGCAGATGTAATTGGTATTCGCGATGACATGTATATCGGAAAGGGTTACACCTACATGCAAGAGGTTGCCAGTGCAGTGCAGGAGGGCTTCGATGACGGGGTGCTTGAGCAGCGTCCTACCTTGGTAAATCTACAGTGCGACATCGACCATCCCACGCAATCTATGGCCGATATGCTTCACGTCATCAACCACTTTGGTGGTGTAGAGAACCTCAAGGGGAAGAAAGTTGCCATGACGTGGGCTTACAGCCCCTCTTACGGTAAACCCCTCTCTGTCCCACAGGGGATTGTAGGCCTCTTTACCCGCTTCTCCATGGATGTTGTTCTAGCCCATCCTGAAGGGTACGGCATCATGAGTGAAGTTGAGCAGGTTGCCAAGGAGAACGTTGGACGTACCGGTGGCTCCTTCCGACGGGTGAACTCAATGGAGGAAGCTTTCCAAGACGCCGACATCGTTTATCCTAAGAGTTGGGCCCCCTTTGCCGTGATGGAAGAGAGGACTCAGATGGTGAGTGAGAAACGTTTTGACGACCTGCATGAACTAGAAGAGCGGTGTCTGCTCAATAATGCTAAGTTCAAAGACTGGGAGTGTAGTGAGGAGTTGATGCGCAAAACGAAAGATGCTAACGCCCTCTATATGCACTGCTTACCAGCCGATATCACCGGGGTGAGCTGTGAGCAAGGGGAAGTTGCGGCATCTGTGTTTGACCGCTATCGCATACCTCTCTACAAACAAGCCTCTTACAAACCTTACATCATTGCCGCCATGATAATGCTCTCCAGGTTTGCTAATCCTGCGGCTAAACTGAGTGAAATAGTGAAGCGCGATAGGAAGAGAGTTTTCTAAAATAATCCCGACGAGAGTCGGGATTATCCATTAAAACATAAAGCGATACCTCATCATCATCGGCCTGAAGTGAAAGGTTGAAAAGCGTAAAAAGTGGGTAAATAGCAACAAGGTTGCTACAATTGCCAGTGCGGAGAGAATCAAGCCGATAATTGAGAGTATTTTGCCTGCATTTGCCAAATTACTCACCCTCCTCCCTCCGGCCAAGGAGACTTGGTAAAGCCCAATAATTGCGAGGATTAAGCCTATTATACTCCCACATCCAAGTATTTGGAGGGGAGAAATAACTGAGAAGATCCCCAAAATAAGGGAAGCAATGGCGTGTCCTTCACGCTTGTTGTTTTGCTCCTCTACTTTCTCAATTTCTGAAGTGTCCATAGCATCCTCCTTATCTTTAAATTTAATAGCAGACCAGAAAAATGGCAAGTTAACTTGCCCGCCTCAAGAAGCAATGGTACTCTAGGGGGAAGGAGGCTTCTATGAAAAACAAAGAACTTAAACAATTTATAGATAGCGCAACGGGGAGAGAAAAAGTTGACCTTGTTGTGAAGAACGCCCAAATTGTTGATGTTTTTAGTGGAAAAATTGTGGAAGGTGATTTGGCTCTCAAGAATGGCCTAATTGTCGGCATTGGTGCCTACGAAGGGGAGAATACTTTTGACGCGCACGGCTCTTACCTACTGCCGGGTCTCATCGATTCACATGTCCACATAGAATCTTCCTATGTTGATCCCTCCTCTTTTGCACGACTCCTGTTGCCTAGAGGGACTACTACCACAATAGTCGACCCCCATGAAATTTGTAATGTGGCCGGCTTAGACGGCTTTGATTACATGGTGCAAGTCGCCAAAGACTCACCGCTCTCTATCTTCTTCATGCTGCCCTCGTGTGTCCCCTCTACGCCCTTTGAAACCTCCGGTGCCACCCTTTTGGCTAAAGATTTAGCCAAGAGAATTGGGAAGAGTGAGGTGCTTGGCCTAGGGGAGATGATGGATACCGTGGGAACGTTAGCCGGCGACGAGTCTGTCCTCGATAAACTTAACTTAGCGCGAGTTCATCACAAAGTAATTGATGGGCATGCACCGCAGGTAAGTGGTAAAGAACTCAACGCTTATGCGGGGGCAGGGGTGTTAAGTGACCACGAGTGTACCACCGTCGAAGAGTTAGAGGAGCGCATAGCGCGGGGGATGTACGTTCTTTTGAGGGAAGGTTCGGCAACAAAAGACCTAAGGGCACTACTGCCTGGGGTTACCGCAATAAATGCCCATAGATGCCTGTTCTGTACTGATGACCGACAACCTGAGTCAATAATTGATGAAGGACATATCGATAACCACCTGAGAATCGCTGTTGCAGAGGGGTTAGACCCGCTAACCGCCATTCGCATGGCCACCATTAATGCCGCCACCTGTTACTCCCTCCACGACAGAGGTGCGATTGCACCGGGGCGTCGAGGAGATTTTATCTTAGTTGATAATTTAAAAGATTTCAGAGTCTCTGACGTTTTTATCAAAGGAAAACGCTACCAGGCAAATACGGTTAAAGAGGCCCCTATCCCATCTAAGGTAGAGACCAAAATTAACATTAGAGATTTTAGCAGTGCTAAACTGAGACTACTGCTTAAAGCAGATAAAGTTAGGGCCATTGGCATTATCCCCTCCATGATAGTCACCAATAACCTAGAGGTGACCGTGCAACGCGATGGCGAGGGTTACTACCAAAATACGCCTACACAAGATATCGTTAAACTGGCTGTCATCGAGCGGCACAAAGGGACCGGTAACGTCGCACTGGCCCTTTTAGCAGGATACGGCTTAAAAGAGGGTGCAATTGCGACGACGATCGCCCACGACTCTCACAACATAATCGTAGCCGGCGATAATGATGCAGACATGGTGGTGGCAATTGAGAGTTTGCAGAAGACTAAAGGAGGGATTGTAATTGTGCGCAATGGGCAACTCATCGATGCTCTAGCACTCCCCATAGCCGGTCTTATGACTAATAAGAGTGGTGAGTATGTCAGTGAGAAACTAAGTGCAATGCTGAAGGTAGCCTATGAAGAGTTCAGAATCCCCAAAGATATTGATCCCTTTATGACGCTCAGCTTTATGGCTCTCCCGGTGGTTCCCCACCTAAAGGTTACCGACAGGGGATTATTCGATGTTGACCAGTTTAAGTTTATCCCTATTGAGGTTTAAAAATTAGAATTGCATAAAAAAAGAGAGCCTTGAAAAGCTCTCTTTTTTAATTTGTTCGCCCTTAGGCAAACAGCAACTTAACCAATAAAAGTAATCCAACGATAATCATCATGGGGGAAATATCTTTAACTTTTCCGGTAATAAGTTTTAAGACAATGTAAGCAAGCGCCCCAAACATGATACCGTTAGCAATTGAGTAGGTGGTTACCATGAATAGGATGGTTAAGAAGGCAGGAATCGCTTCCGAGCCGTCCTCTAATTCAATATCCTTAACAGGCGACATCATGAACAGACCAACAAGGATTAAAGCAGGAGCTGTTGCAGCGCCCGGGACTGAGAGGAACAGAGGAGAGATGAAGAGGGATAGGATAAAGAGGATACCAACTACAAGGCTGGTAAGTCCTGATCTACCACCTTCAGCTACACCGGCTGAGCTCTCAACATAAGTAGTAACAGTTGAAGTCCCTAAAAGAGCACCGACAGTTGTACCGATGGCGTCGGCTAAAAGGGCCTCTTTACAATTGGGAATTGAACCATCTTCCTTGAGGATGCCCGCCTTGGTAGAACACCCAATGAGGGTTCCTACCGTATCGAACATATCGACAAAGAGGAAGGTAAAGGTCACCACAAGCATATCAATGGTAAAGATGTTTTTGAAATCGAACTTAAAGAAGGTTGGAGCTAATGACGGAGGAACCCAACTACCACCGGCGTAAGAGGTAATTCCCATAGGAATACCGATAAGGGTAGTGACTACGATACCAATTAAAAGAGCACCTTTTACTTTGTAGGCGACCAAAGCTCCGGTAACTACTAACCCAATAATTGCCAATAGAGCATCGCCTTGCTTAATATTACCTAGTTCAACTAATGTTGCCCCGCCGACAACTATACCAACGTTTTGCAGGCCAATGAAAGCGATGAACAGTCCAATACCAACACTGATAGCTTTT
>JBAYSE010000047.1:0-11449 GCA_041676265.1 Sphaerochaetaceae bacterium | reverse complement strand
TGTGGCACTTTCTCTAGCCTTACGGCTGCCGGGTGTTACCCGGCGTCATGTTCTGTGGAGCCCGGACTTTCCTCCCCCCGAAGGCGGCGACTGCATGGAGCACCTTTTCTATTCTACTCTAAAAGATCGTCAAATTCATCTGAGTCGACAAAGTCTGCCAAAGCAGCCTCTTCAATCTCAACCTCTTTTTCTTCTACCTCCAAGTCTTCCCAATAGAGGACTCTGGAGCAGTAGGGGCAAAATTTGAAATCCTCTTTAAGGCGGACTTCATTCACAAATTGGTATGGGAGGGTCATGTGGCACCCTTGGCACACTAAACCGTGCACTGGGACAATCCCAATGCCCTCTTTATTCTTAATAATCCTCTCAAACTTAAAGAGGATTGTGTCATCAATACCCGGTATTAGAGAGTCCTCTTTCTGTTTTAATTCATCAAGCTCATCCTGTTTGGTCTTCAAAAGAGAGTCTTTTTTATCACTTTCAGTCTTAACCTCTTCCTCTTGAACTTCCATTAACAACTCATGCTCTTCAATTTGTTCTTGTAATTCTGATAAAAACTTCTCTTTAGCCAATAGTGACTTCCTTAGCGATTGTTCACGTAGCGAAGCCTCTTTAATCTCTTTTTCCAAAGCCTCAAATTCCCTTTGAGTAGAGATTAGTTCCATCTGTTTTTCAGACTCTTCACGGGCTCTTTCAGCCTCATCGAGGGCAAACCGGAGGGCTTTCAACTCCTCTTTGGTTTTATCGAGGCGCTCGTGTTTCTCAATGTAGGCACGCTTACCCATATTGAGCAACTCTTGCTTTGTCTCCAAAGCCCTGGGAATCTCTTTTATCTCTTCAAGAATCTCAAACTTCTCGGCTAATATCCCCTGAAGGGCACGAAGTTTGTCAAACACTTCCTCCATATGCTACTCCTGCCTTAAAATACTAAATAAAATCTTTGAGCCTGCGGCTCCGTTTCGGATGGCGTAGACGTCTTAAGGCCTTAGCCTCAATTTGCCTGATACGCTCACGAGTTACTTCAAAATACAACCCTACCTCTTCCAGTGTCAATGAGTAACCGTCTTCAAGACCGAATCTCATCCTTAAAACCTCCTGCTCGCGAGGAGGAAGGGTCTCTAAAACCTCTTCTAGCTGTTCCTGTAGGAGGGTGAACGCTGTTTGCGTTGCCGGGTTCTCCACATCCTTATCCTCAATGAAATCGCTCAAAAGAGAGTCTTCCTCTTCCCCTACCGGGGTCTCCAGCGAGATTGGTTCCCTAGCAACATTCTTCACTAGTTTTACCTTCTGAGGAGTCCAACCTAATTTCTCGGCAATCTCTTCGTCAGTAGGCTCTCTCCCATAGGTTTGCATCAACATGCGCGATTCTCGCACTACTTTGTTAATCTGCTCAATCATATGCACCGGGACACGGATTGTCCGAGCTTGGTCGCTAATACTGCGGGTTATCGCCTGTCTGATCCACCAAGTAGCATAGGTGGAGAATTTGTACCCCTTACGATACTCAAATTTCTCAACAGCTTTAATGAGCCCAATATTCCCCTCTTGGACAAGATCAAAGAAGTGGAGGCCACGGTTGGTATACTTCTTAGCAATGCTGACAACTAACCTTAAGTTGGCCTGTATGAGGCGGTCTTTGGCGTTTTTCATCATCTCACGCCCCCGCATTATCTCCTTAGCATTGCCAATGATGTCTTCACAGCGCTCCTCAAATTCAAATTCAATCCCTTTAAGCTGCTTCTCGGTTAATTGGATGTCTCTAATTAGTTCCTTTATATGGTCGGCACTCATGTTAAGCCGTCCCTCAAGGGCTTGACGTTGCGAAGGGACCGCTAAACTACGCCCCATCAAGCGCAGCTCACGCACCCCTGTGACCCCTAGTTGCCCCTCAATTGAGGCCTTTTTCCTTTGCAGAAGAAAGATGTCCCGTTCAGCTTCTAGGTAGCGGTCGCTAAAAGTGGCAATCTCTTCGGGCTGTAGCTCTATTCTAGAGAGCCTCTTCATCAATTGAACCCTTTTCTTGCAACACGATTCATCTTGCAAGATATCGCCACCGGTGGAGACAATTTTCTTTTTAAGCTCTGAGTAAGCCCGTAAGTTAGAGGCCAAATCTCTAAGGTATTCTTTGTAATTCAGGGTGTACCTTTTCTGGTCATTCATCTTTTCTTTCAGTTCTTTTGGTGAAAACTCAAGATCTTCTTCATCAAATTTGGCCAAGATAACATCTAGAATTTCTTTGAAACTGCTAATTAAGATCCCCGATTTCAGAAGGACGTTTTTAACTATTTCGCCCCCCTCTTCCATCCGTTTGGAGAGTTCAACCTCTTGTTCGGCATTGAGTAGGTTCTCACGCCCTATCTCGCGTAGATAGAGTCGAATGGGGTCGTCGACCGATGAATCACTTTTATCACTGCCCAAGATAGTCGGGCGCTCTTTGGTACTTCCACTGTCACTATCGGAGCGGTCTAAATCTCTAAGTTTGTTTGGTCGTTGGTAACTGCTGTAATCATCATCAGAGGAGAGGGCCCGTTTGTCGTAGTGCTTCGAGTCCTCCTCTTCATCCTCTTCTTCATCTTCGTCGAACTCCTCTTCATCATCTTCATCTAGGTCTTCAATCTCTCCTTCTTCGAGGGGTTCAAACTCTTCTAGCTCTTCATCAAGAAGGGCCTCTTCAATTTCCTCTTCTTCCAACACTTCCAGGTCTTCACCTTCAATGTCTTCTTCTTGCGGTAGATTATTTTCTAGCTCAGGAGCGGCCAAGTCATTCTCCATCTCTTTTTTATCGATAACCTTAATATTGTACTGTTTGTTCAGCAAAGCGGCAATTTTCTCAATAGCTCCCTCTTCCTTAAGGATTTTTTTGGGTAGAACTGCGAGAAAATCCTCCTCTTCTACCCTCCCCTTAGTGCGTCCTATGGAGACTAATTTTTCAAAATAACTCTGCTTTTCAAAATCAACCATACTCGATTATCCTCATTTTTGCGATCTCTTCATCCAACGACTGTTTCTCATGCAGAAGATCGGCTAACTCTTGACTGGAACGGCCATCATGTTCGGCCAGTCTAATCAAATTTTCAATACTTTTTTGGCGCTTCTCTAATTGGCGCAAAGTAATCATTTTAAGCGAATCGGCGACTATGTTTGCGCTTTGCTCTTTAAATTCAGTGCTTTGAAAGCTTACGGCGACTAAATTACGTAACTGTTCATCTTCTATTTTTTGCAGAATAAACTCATCACTTTCCCCTGTTCCTTCACGGGTAGTCTCTTCCAAGAGAGTATAAAGCGCAATAGCCCTCTCATCGGTGAGTGCACTGACCTGCAACTTCCTCCTAATTGAGGAAAACAGAGAGCGATTGTTCATGATTGTTAGCATCAAATAGAGATCTGTGGATTGTTTTGCCCCTCCTCCACTTTTTTTGGCCTCTTGTGGAAGCTTCTTACCCCCCCTTTCATACTCACGAACCAAGGTCCTCTCATCTATTTGCAGATAAGAGGCCAAATCACGCAGGTAGCTCTGTCGCACTAGGTAAGAGTCGACTGCGTCCAAATAGGGTCTCATTGCATTAAAAATTTGTAATTTACCATCCGCCTTCACAGCATCATACATGTTAATCGCTGAATGTACAAGGTAATCAAATCCGCTTTTATGCTCTTTACACTGCTCCAAAAGGGGTCCACTCCCCTCCTTTTCTAACAATTCAGCAGGGTCCTTCGCCCCTGTTAATACGATTACACGGCCTTGCAACCCTAAGTTTTCAGCAATTATTAAAGCCTTCTTAGTGGCATTAAATCCGGCAACATCTGCGTCAAACAAAAATAACACTTTTTCAGCGTACCGTCTAATTAGTTTACCCTGTTCGGGGGTAAAAGCGGTGCCCAAAGGGGCTACGCCATTTTTTAGCCCGGCTTGATGGAGGGCTAAAACATCAAAATAACCCTCACAAACAATAACTTCTTTCTCTTTCTTAAGTGTATCGAGTCCTTCATGCAAACCGTAGAGTACTTCCCTTTTACGGTAAAGAAGTGTCTCCGGAGTGTTTATATATTTAGCAGTCGAAGAGTCTGCCAGATCGCGCCCCCCGAAAGCAACTACCCGGCCTTGCCAATCCTTAATGGGGAACATGAGGCGGTTACGAAAGAGGGAGTATTGGTCATTGCGACGACCAAAAAGACCCGTTTGACGTAAAAACTGATCGCTGTACTCCTTATCTTTTAAGAAGTTATAGAGCCACTGTCCATCTTCAGGGGCATAGCCCACTTGGTAGTCATTAATGCTCTGGGATGAGAAACCCCGCCTTTCTAGGTATTCGCGAGCGTGTTGGGCCGCCGGAGAGTTGAGGAGGATATAGTTAAAACTTGCCGCAATTTTCTCATACAAGGAGCGCATCGATTTTAATTCATCGCGCTTTTTCCGCTCTTCAGGGCTCTCTTCCTCGTTCTCAATTCCCACTTTTTCTGCAAGGAAGCGCACCGCTTCAGGAAAACTTAGATGCTCCATCTCCATCACAAAATCGAAGATAGAACCACTCTTTCCGCACCCAAAGCAGTGGAAGAAACCTTTTTCCGGAACGACAGAGAAGGAGGGGGTTTTTTCTTCATGGAAAGGGCAAAGGGCCCAGTAGCGGTCCCCCTTTTTCTCAACAGAGATATATTGTGAAATAAGGTCGTCTAATGCGATGCGACTTTTAATCTCTTCAATAATTCTCTCTGATATCTTGGCCATATCCTCTACTTTTGAACTATCTCTTCCCAGATAGCCGGCTCCACACCACGACGTGCTTCCAGGGCTTCTTCAATCATCTCTTTGGTGTACAGCTTTCCCTCATCAAGGCCCGGGCACCACTGCTTCTCTCTCTCCCACATGGCACGACTCTCTAAGATTGGGGCCCAGAAGGGGTAAGTGGCACATTGTACGGGTCTCGCTGGGTAAATACTACACCCTTTTGGACTCAAAAAGATACAATCGTGATTTTCTCGCTCAAGGAGACTGATATAAGAATAGCTCCCCATAGAGACTTTACGGCAATATCTTTTGACCACCTCTAAGGGAGCCAGAGAGAGGTGCCTGCCGATACGCTCCAGATCTTCTTGGGATACAAAGACGTAGCCGGGTTCCACACCACAACAGTAATGGCATCCCTCTTTGCAGGTGAAATGAAGGCCCTCTTCATAAAAACAACTCATTACCACTCCACAATAAAAATGCCTTCCCGTAGAAGAGAAGGCAAGCATAGATGGGGAGAGAAGGATTTGAACCTTCGAAGGCTGAGCCAACAGATTTACAGTCTGCTCCCTTTGACCACTCGGGAACCTCCCCGTGCTATCTGACTCGCACACAATAGCTAAATAGATGTGTTTAGTCAATAGCCACCTGTCAGATTCGAACTGACGACCCCGAGATTACAAGTCACGTGCTCTGGCCAGCTGAGCTAAGGTGGCAATTCTCAGCCAGAATAGGGAAACTTCCCCCTTTTGTCAAGGCGAGGGGCGCTAAAAGCCCCAATCCTTGAGCAGGTTTTGCATCTCTTCGTAATTCCTTTGATCGGCGCGTGAATGGAACGGCCAGGCCTCATACTTAGCAATTCCATAGACTAAGATCATCTGGGCCTCTTGACGGTCACTCATCTTGTTGAGGGGGACCGGCGAATAGAAAGGCACCGCCTTGGCTCCATTAGCCCCTTCGTAATAGCCATATTTGTCCAAATTACTCTTGGTTGTTTTTTTCCAATCTTTCTCAAATGAACTAATCTTACTACTGCGCTTAGAGACACTTAAATCGCGCTTCCAGAGCATCTGGGCCAATGCTTTGAAGTGACCCGGAAAGAGGCGGTCCCCCGGAATCGAGTCGATTGCCTTACGAGTATAAGAGATGGCCGTGTCAAGGTTACCAAAAGAGATTGGCCAGCCAGGCAACTGGTAGTAGAGTTGACCAAGCACATACCAAGCAATTTCATTATCTAAGACGCCCAGGTTATCGACTACATAGGCAAAATCATCACGCATCGGTTTAGCTTTCGAGAGAGAGTTCAAGGGACCTTTAGTCTCTCCCCAGCGTCCAATATTACTGGCGCGGTAAACGTAAGCCCATGCTAACGGGGCGTTATTAAGGGCTTCATTGGCTAATTTCTCACCCTCTTCGAAGATGGCAAAAAGGGTCTCTTTAGAGGCTCCCTCATGCTTAGCCTCATCTCCTATGGCTAAAACAACCCTTGAAAGACGCCACAACAACTCCGCTTTTTCAGTAGAATTGGTAGTTTTGCCAAGCTCATCCTCTAGGAAAGTCTTTGCCTCCTCATACCGATCAGACCAATAAAGGTTATCAGCCTGTTTGTAAGTTGCACTATTGGCGAAAAGGGAGGTAATGGTGACAATCGCAATTATTAAAATCAATACAGGTTTTTTTAACATTAGCTTACTCCTCTTAGAGATTGTTTAATAATACACTTTTGAGGTTATATGTCAAGAATAGTTGTTGTTGAGGTCGCTTCTTAAGGAACGGGCCCCCTCTAGATAAATATGGTGAACCTCTGCTTGGGTACTGTAACAGTGGATTAAAATCCTAATAGTTCTGGGTAGCATCCCCTCAATGCTCGCCTCTTGTGTGCAAAACAGAGGGACACCAAAGGCCGGATAACTCCTCCTTAAAGCCGTCGCCGGATTAAAACTCTTCAAATCGTTAGTTATTGAGAATATAAGGGAGATCATCTGCTCTTCGATGAGGGTGTTAGCCATACAAATTGCGTGGTAAAGGCGTTCAACCCCCTCTTCTATAGCTGCCGGAGAATCTTCAACTACTTGAATGGCTCCCCGAATGGCCACAATCCGTTCTTCCATAACTACCTCAGATTGTCAAAATAATGCCCGTTTGGGTCAGGGTGCTAAAAAGCGAAATAAGGAGTAAAATCACGGCTGAAAACAGGCACCTGAAAAGAACTTTCAATAGCGCTCCCCAGGGGAATATAGCGCTGCCGGCCCAGAGGATAAGGGCAAGTAGGATAATTAAAGCCCCATAGGTTAGGCTCAAATAAAGAGTAAAAAGGAGGGCTTTCGATACCACATAGTAAAACTGTGGAGTGAGTGTCCCCCAGAGCTGAAGCATTAGGAGAGCTAAAGCGAAAACTATTAACAGAAGAATGAAGCTTTGCACCCGCGAACTAAAGCCAATGATACGTCTTAACCTTAACATAGTGGCAAGTATAACACGAAGGGCATTCATAGTGTCAACAAATTTACCTTGTCACGCGTTCAATAGGTGTAGTATAAATGACAGAAAGGCTAGGTTAACGAAGATTAGTAAAAAAAAGGATTTGTTATGAAGAGCGCTATTGAGAATCTAAAATTGGCGGGCGTCAATGTGAGTGACGTTTTAATCCCTAAAGAGAACATTGATTTAACTAAATGGGCGGTTGTCGCCTGTGACCAATACACCTCTGAACGCAGCTATTGGCAGCGGGTAACTGAATTTGTGAAAGACTCGCCTTCAACTCTCCACCTTATTTTCCCAGAAGTTTACCTAGATGATGAGGGGGGCCCTGAGCGCATTAAAGAGATTAACCGTTCAATGGAACAATATTTAAAAGCGAATATTTTCCACGAATTCAAGGAGAGCTTAGTCTTAATTGAGCGCACTACTGTCAACGGGGCAAGCCGCTGGGGTCTACTTGTGACTCTCGATTTAGAAGAATATGACTACCATAAATCGTCAAAAACACCCATCAGAGCTACAGAGGGGACTATTTTGAGCCGTATCCCTCCTCGTCAAGAAATTCGGCGTGAAGCCAAATTAGAACTTCCCCATATCTTGGTCTTAATAGATGATATCAAGAAGTCGGTGATTGAGCCTTTAATTCCCCTCAAGGCAAAACTCCCCAAAATCTACGACTTCACCCTCATGGAAAACGGTGGACAGCTACGGGGCTATTTAGTTCAAGAGGAACCCCTCTTGGAGCAGATCGCCACAGCATTGCAGGCGATAAAGAGAAGCCTGGACCCCTCTAACCCTCTGATGTTTGCCATGGGAGACGGGAACCACTCTTTGGCGACTGCCAAGGCGTGTTGGCAGGAGCTTAAAGCAAATTTGCGCGAAGATGAATTAGAGCATCATCCGGCACGCTGGGCAATGGTTGAACTTGAAAATATTTACGATAGTGGACTAATCTTTGAACCCATCCATCGTGTTTTGTTCAATTGTGAACGTACTCTCTTCCTAAAAGAGCTAAAGGAACACTGCACCTCTTATGCTTTGGAGACAGCTGAGTCTATTGCCGAAATGGATCGGATTATTAGCGACCAAAGCGGCCTACAGCGCTTCGGCTATGTGGACCGTGACGGACTTAAAATAATAGCTCTGTCCGATGCGGAGGGCTCTATACCGGCAGGGACCCTGCAAAACGTAATTGACGCCCTTTTAGAGCGGGATTCAACAGTTCAAGTCGATTACATTCATGGAGAAGAGGTAACTTATAATTTAGGGCTGAAAGAGGGTAATATTGGCCTTTTCTTGCCCTCTATCGATAAGCACACCCTCTTTGCAACTATCGTTAAAGATGGAGCACTCCCCAGAAAAACGTTCTCTATGGGAGAAGCCCAAGAGAAACGTTTTTACATGGAAGCGCGCAAGATAAAAATCGATTAACCCAATCCCGATTTTCGGCGACTCCAAATATCGTAGAAAACGGCTAGCAGCAGAATTGAGGCTTTAACGACGTACTGCCAGTCGGCGCCGATGTTCATGAGGGACATACCGTTGTTAATTACCCCCATTACCAAGCCACCGGTAATGGCGCCAATTGTTGTCCCAATTCCGCCGGAAGCGGCGGCTCCTCCAATGAAACAAGAGGCAATGGCATCAAGCTCAAATTGGTTGCCCGCCTGTGGAAGAGCTGAATTCATATAGGCAGTAAAGACTACCCCACTGAGTCCACAAAGGACTCCCATTATTACGTGGGTGATAAAGATAACTTGCTCGGAGTTGATACCGGAAAGTTTTGCCGATTTGGCATTCCCGCCAACGGCGTAGATGTAACGGCCTATCACGGTGTTATTGGTAATAAACACGAAAATAGCTGTCACCACAAAAAGGACTAACCCAACAGTCGGGATTCCACGGTACGCTGCAAAACGGAGAAAGACAAAGACAATAAGGGCTGCTAAGGCTAGAATTTTGAGGATTGAGAAACGCATCGGCAGAACAGTAAACCCATTGCGCAGTCTCTTACCCCTCTGGTGAAGGGTAAAAAAAGTTAACAAGAGGATTGAAATGACCATAATGACAATAGAGAGCCCGTCGTAAGAGCCAATGGTAAACCCTGTTACATTTAAAGAACCCGAAGCAATCTGTTTAAACCCATCATCCCTTAAAGAGATGGGGCTAACGTTCGTAATAATGTAGGTTAAACCCCGGAAAAGAAGCATTCCGGCCAAAGTCGTAATAAAAGCAGGAACGCGTAAGTAGGCGATCCATACGGCTTGAAAGACTCCAATCAGGGCCCCGATAATCAGCGAAAGGATCAGGGTGGGAATCAGCCCCATCCCCGTGTTGTAGAGCATGGCGCTGATAGCTCCCGAGAAGGCGACAACCGAGCCCACAGAGAGGTCAATATTACCAATGATAATCACCAGCACCATCCCCACCGCTAAAATTAGGATATAACTGTTTTGGATGAAAATATTGGTAATATTGCGTGGCGTCAGGTTTACCCCCTTTGTGAGGAAGGCAAATACAATCAAAATCAGGCCGAGCATGATAAACATAGAGAGTTTACGCATGTTCTGCTTGGCCAACCCAAAGAAAGAAATTTGTTCTATTTGTGCTCTATTATTCATGGTTCCCCCTAATCGACCAAGGCCATATGCATAATACCCTCTTGGGTGGCCTCATCACGATTCAAAACCCCTTTAATCTTCCCTTCATTCATGACATAGATACGATCGGACATACTAATGGCTTCAGCTAATTCTGAAGAGACTACTATAACACTTTTACCCTGTTTCACCATATCATTGAGGATGCTATAAATCTCGTACTTGGCCCCTACATCGATACCTCGTGTCGGTTCATCGACTATGAAGATGTCGGGATCGGCTAAAAGACTACGACTTAAAACCACTTTCTGTTGGTTCCCCCCTGAGAGGTTTCTTACTAACTGCTCGATTGAAGGGGTCTTAATTTGGAGCGATTTTCGATACTCTTCCGCTTTAGTCCAAATCAAATCCTTATCTAAAACGCCTCTTTTAGAGAGCTTTGGCAGGCTGGAGTTGGAGATATTGGTCTTAACATCTTGGATTAGAATCAAGCCTAGCGATTTACGGTCCTCAGAGACATACCCTACCCCTTTCTCAATTGCATCTTTAGGGTTCTTAAAAGAAACTTTCGCATTGTTAAGATAAATCTCACCCGAAGCACCATATCCGTATGAGTTGCCAAAAATACTCATCATCAACTCTGTTCTACCGGCCCCCATAGGACCGCAGAAACTGATAATCTCCCCTTTTCTCAAAAAGAAGGAGGCGTTGTCAACAATCTTCATATCGTGGTAATCGGGATGGAAAACGGTCCAGTCCTTTACCTCAAAAACAACCTCTCCGATATCAGGTTCTTTTTCAGGAAAGAGGTTTTTGAGCTCTCTGCCGACCATTCCCTTAATGATTTTTTGTTTGGAGACCTTCTCCTTAGTCACATCGTAACTAGCGACCGACAACCCATCGCGGAGAATTGTAATAGAGTCGGCCACTGCTAAGACCTCATCCAATTTATGACTGATCATGATGCAGGTAATCCCCTCATTCTTAAACTCCAGCAAGAGTTTTAAGAGGTTTTCCGACTCTTCATCGTTAAGGCTGCTGGTAGGCTCATCAAAGATTAAGAGCTCTGCTTTGCGAGAAATTGCCCTGGCAATCTCTACCAGTTGCTGTTTGCCAACACTCATTTTGCTGACGATAGTTTGCGGAGGTTCATTAAGGCCTACCCGCTGTAAGAGGGGATAGGAGTCCCGCAAACAAGCATCCCAATCAATAATACCGAATTTAGTCTTCATATTCCCCAAGAAGAGGTTTTCATAGATTGACAAATAGGGGCTAAGGGTAAGTTCTTGGTGGATAATTGAGAGACCATCATGTTCACTATCCCTGGTACTGCGATAATTGGTCTCTTTCCCTTTAAAAATAACCACCCCTTCATAGTCCCCTTTAGGGAAGACGCCACTGATAACATTCACCAATGTCGATTTACCGGCACCGTTTTCCCCAACCAGACAATGAATCTCGCCGCTACGAACTTTGAAATCGACATTGTCTAAAGCTCGAACCCCCGGGAAGTCCTTGGTTATATTTTTTACCTCTAAAATATATTCGTTACAGCTCATCTATCTCCACCAATTTAAATCCCACCGGCAATCAATGCCGGTGGTTTGTTTAGACAATAACTAAGAAAAATTAGCGAAGTTGGTCA
>JBAYSE010000046.1:0-11587 GCA_041676265.1 Sphaerochaetaceae bacterium | reverse complement strand
CTATCGACAAAGAATCTTTTGAAGGTCAAGATCTGTATCGCATCGACCTCCTTTTCAAATGGGAGGGGGGCGAGAGTAAAAAAGAGATCGCTTTCCTCTCTAGTCGCGAGGGGGAGTGGCAGGCGCTCTACACCACTAATTTAAAGCAGTTCCTCCGCTTAAGTTTTGCTCGTCAGTTATCCTTAGATCAAACGCCTCGCCTCGATGTAATCGTTGATGCCGGTTATTGGAGTGCTGAAGCCTTAAGAGGGCGTAGGTTTGCCGTAATCCAGAAGAGCGGAGAGAGGATTGCTGTTTTAGAGGCTACCGACCGGCAAGCGGAGTTTACTGAGTTGATTCCCCTCTGGGCTAGTCGGCCTTTAGCCGTTGGGATGCCACTTGAGAGGCTTAAAGGGGATTATCCTTTAGAGTTCTCTCCGCGCTTTTCAGGTGATAATTACGGTTTTAGCCTAACCGTTGACTACCCCCTCTATCTAGGTTCATTGCGCCTTTCGCAGCGACTCTTTGCCGATTTACCCTACAGTGGCAACGGTTTTACCATCCAAACCATGGTTGGTGTTAAGAAAGTCTTCTCTTTAGGGGCCCTGTTGCCAGGGACTTCCCCTTTGGGGCGCTGGTGGACTAATATCCAACTGGGTGCGGCTTTCTATCTGGGCTGCGGTGCTACCTTAGGAGGGGATGGAGAGCTCTCCTTCTCCTATGGAACTTCGTTGGAGGCCGTAGTGCGACACCAAAGTAGTGCCAATTTCTACTGGGGGCTTTCAGCTGGTTATAAATACGGGAGTGAGGGGGTAGGCGATTTCCTCCTCTCGCCGGTAATAGGGTGGCTGTGGTGATGTTATGAGAAGAGTTTTAATCCCGCTACTGTTAGTACTTGCTCTTTTTAGCAGTTGTACTTCGGTGAGTAGCTGGGTTCGCTCAAGTTTTGAAGGCGTTCCTAGTTGGGTCTATGAACCTAAACCGGCCCGTAATCAACTGGCCTTTGTGGGGCAAGGGGAAACGACTTCAGAAGTGAGAAGCCGTATTCAGGCTTATGAATCAATCTTAAAACAAATTTCCCAGTATATTGGAGATGATGTCTTTGACCGCTATTTTGCCGAGCTCTCTACCAGTAAGACAATTCGAGACTACCAGCTAAAAATAACCCAAGAGTTTGTCAAAGAGGAGGGAACAAGAGTGCAGGTCTATTTCCTGGCAATTGCCGATAAAGCCGCCCTCCAAAAAGCACGCAGCGAATCTGAGGTGCGCCTCTCTGAACATGAACAGGAGATGGACAAGTTAAACCGACAAGCGATTCAAGCCTTCAGGGACAACAAAGATATTGTAGCTCTATTCTCTTATATTAAGATTGCCGATATTGCCTATTCGATGCCTGCAGAGAGTGGTCTAGCACGTTATAATCAGGCAATAACTCGGATTAAGGAGATTGTTGAACCTCTAACATTTTCAGTCTCAACTGGAGAGCCAGACAATGTCACTACCACAGTTACCTTACGACGGGGTAAGCGGGCCCTCTCCCCACGGGTAATTGAAGCCCCGGTAGTGGTCTACGCTCCGGCACGCGATGGGTTGGGGAGCGCCTACCTTGATTTTCAAAAATTTGTGACTAACCAAAATGGACAATTTGTTTATACTACCAACAACCCTACTATCGTGAACCAGGGGGAACTTGTAGTTGCCGTAGACATTGCCGACGAATTGGAGGTGATACGGCAGATTGATCCCCTTTTTCATACCGCTTTAATGCAAATTATCAACTCCAAAAGAGTCACCTACCCCTATAAAAGGGTTCCTAAAACGCTCAAAGAAGAGTTACTATTGACTGTTTCGGAGTTCAATCTGAGGGGAGAGCTGATTAACTCCAGCTATGTAGCCCAGGCTATTCAGCATGAGTTGGCTAAGGATGGGATTATTGGAGAAGTACAGGTATTCGGCCCTTTAGAGGAAGAAGAGACCTATATAGAGAAGCTAAGGCTCCTTTACCCCAGTAGAAGTTACGCCATTGTGGGTCAAGTGGGGATTTCTGATTTAAAAGAGCTCAAAACCAGGGTTGCCGTGACTGTAACCGGAGAGATTTCATTGGTGAACCTTAAAACTAAGCAGGTTCTAGGTTCAACGGGGGATGTTATCGCTAACGCCGTTGAGCGCACCCTTAGTGAAGCCACTGCCAAAGCATTTGAAAAGTTTGGAACTATTTCCGTTTTCTTACTCTACCGCTATTTATATAACTAAGGGGTGAAGAGGTCGGGGTTGTCTGAAATTAACCCCTCTACCCCCATCTGCAACAGCCTCAAACCCTCCTCTTTAGAATTCACCGTCCAACTGATAATAGGATACCTCTTGTGTAATCGGAACTTCTTTATAAACTGCTCATTAACCTGTTGTCTGTCGGGTTTGAGGAGGGGAGAGCGGGAGATATGGCGGCCCCACCCATGCCACAGAAAGCGGGGAACCTCACCACTCTCTGCAAATATGGTTGCTGTGGGGATTGTATTGCCACTGATTTTCCTAAAATAGCGGAGGGCAAAAGGGTTAAAAGAGGAGACAATACACTGGTTTCCCAAGGTGTACTGTTCAATCAACGCTTTAAGGATGCCACCAATAGGGGTCTGTTTGGCACTCTCCTCTTTGATTTCTATATCATAGTAGAGGGCTTTTCCGTGCCTTTTAAAGAGCTCTTCGAGGGTTGGAATCTTTTCACCTCTAAAGGTTTGGCCTTTGTGACTGCCAATATCGAGTTCTTTCAGTTGCCCTAGAGTGAGCTCTTCAACACGCCGGTCTATGCCTGCCAATCGTTTGAGGTTGTGGTCGTGAATTACCACCAGTTCTCCACTTTTACAGAGGTGGACATCTAGCTCAACTCCCCCAATATTGCGCTCCACACAGAGGTCAAAGGCAGGCATACTATTCTCAGGGGCCTCACTAGAGAAACCTCTGTGGCCAAAAATGAGGGGTCTTTCAATATTTGGGAAATAGGAATATTGCATCTTACTCCTCTATGAAACTCCGCAGTAGTTTAATCTCTTGGCTCCAGAGGTCGGGGTCATTAGTCTCTAGAATCAGGGGAATGTTTTGGAAGCGAGGGTCGCGCATCATGGTTTTGAAAGGGGTCAGTCCCAGATTCCCCTCCCCCAGTGGGGCGTGGCGGTCCACTTTACTGCCATAAACGCTCTTGGAATCATTCAAATGCATCCCCATAAGACGGTCAAAGCCAATGATACGGTCAAACTCTTGCATAACGGCTTCAAAATTCTCGGCGCTACGGATATCGTAACCGGCTGCAAAAATGTGACAGGTATCGACACAAACACCAATGCGTTCCGCTCTTTTGGAGCGCTCAATTATACGGGCAATCTCTTCAAATGAGCGCCCTAGAGCTGACCCTTGGCCGGCAGTCGTTTCAATAACTGCATAGACTCCTTGTGTCGCATCAATAGCGTGGTCTATGCCTTGCGAAATGAGTAGCATACACTCGTCAGCGTCGATTTGGTTTAGGTGGGCTCCAGGATGAAAATTGAGGCGGTCCAACCCAAGCTGTTCCACCCTGTGCATCTCTTCGGTGAAGGCCTCTAGGCTCTTGGCCCTTTTTTGTGGGTCGGGATTACCCAAGTTAATGAGGTAGCTGTCATGCGGTAAGACTTGCTGTGCAGTAAAGTTGTTGGCCTGCATGGCTGCTTTAAAAAGGGTAATTTGCTCTTCACTGAGAGGGGGGGCTTTCCACTGTTTCTGATTTTTAGTGAAGAGGGCAAAAGCATTTGCCCCAATGGCAACAGCGTTTTCTACAGCGTTGTGGACTCCACCGGCAGCGCTGACATGGGCTCCAATATAATGCATAATAACTCCTACGCTACAGAGGGTACGGAAGAATGGCGGGGTTGTCAATCTAAAGTGACCGTGTTACTTTCATTCAGTGGCTGAGAAAGGGAGAATGAGAATGGCAATTGGCGATGAACTTTATGGATTCGTCTTAGAATCTATCGATCTGCTTAAAGACTACCAGGGCTATGGTTATTTCTATCGGCACCGCAACACCAAAATGGAGGTGTACCACCTCGTTAACGAAGATAAGGAGAACTTTTTCAGCTTCCTCTTTAAAACTCCGCCGGTTGATGATTGCGGGACACCCCATATTATTGAGCATTGTGTTTTAGCCGGCTCTAAGAGGTATCCCGTGCGCGACCCTTTCATGGCACTACTCAAGGGGAGTGCTCAGACTTTTATGAATGCCATGACTTATCCCGATTTCACGGCTTATCCAGCCGCCTCCCCTTTGGAAAAAGATTTTGACAACCTTTTTGCCGTCTATGCAGATGCAGTTTTTAACCCTCTCTTAAGGCAGGAGGTGTTCTGGCAAGAGGGGGTGAGGCTAGCCCTTAATGAGGCGGGCGAGCTCAATTACAAAGGGGTTGTTTTCAACGAGATGTTGGGGGTCTTTTCAGATCACGACTCTATCGTCTCACGCTACGGAATCCGGAGCCTCTTCCCCGATACCCCCTATTTTTACGAATCGGGTGGGAATCCCAGTGAGATAACCGGTCTCAATTACCGCCAACTCTTAGGGTATTACACCAGTCATTACCATCCTTCGAACTGCCGCCTCTTCCTCTACGGGGATCAAGACATTACCAAACGCCTGGCACTACTTGAGGAGCTCTATTTAAGTGACTATTCAGCAACTACCCCCATTAGCCCCACTGCATTAGCAAAAAGTTGGACTAAACCCAAGAGTGTCAGGACAACCAGCCCCTCTGAAGGCGATTCAAATGAAGCCACCGTTACCCTTAGCTGGGCAACTACGTTGGCAGAAGACCCCCTAGAAGTGGTAACCCTCAATATTTTAACGGAAATTTTACTGGGAAACCCGGGAGCCCCCCTCTATAAAGCTATTATTGAGTCGGGCCTCTCCAAAGATATAGCTCCTACTAGTGGTATGGAGGTGAATTTTCGTCAAATGCCCTTCATTGTGGGATTTAAGGGAATAGACCCGGAAAAAGCTGAAGTTGGTGAGCGTCTCATTCTGGAGACTTTAAAACAACTAGTGGAGGAGGGGATTCCTCCCCAATTGGTGCGTAATGCCGTAAAACGCTACGAGTTTGTCTTAAGAGAGCAAACTTGGGATACGCCGGTTGGTTTACGGGCGATGAGTCGTGTCGTCCGTGGTTGGTTACAGGGTCACAAGCCCCACATAACCCTTTCGGTAGGGAAAGCCCTAGATGAGGTAAAGAGACTAATCGCAGCCTCTGTGGTGGCCCCTGGTGAACTTTTTGCTCCTCAGGCAGGTGCCAAAGGGTACTTTGAGCAGTGGATTGAGAAAAACCTTCTCAAGAATCTACATCGTTGCCTTCTGATTGTAAAACCCGACGTCTCTTACAATAGTGAACTGGAGGCCAGCATAGAGCGGAAACTAAATAAAGAGAGGGAGCGACTAGACAAAGAGGCTTTAGCCACCCTAAAAGCCGCCAACGAGCGGTTTCACCAATTCGAGGAGCTGAAAGACTCACCCCAAGATATTGCAAAGATTCCCACTCTGGTACCTAATGACCTTCCCAAAGATATTCGAACCATGGAGCAGAGTAAAAAGATCACTAAAGGGGTTCCCCTTTATACCCAAATAATGGAAACCAATGAGATTGTCTACTTTGATGGTTTTATCCGCCTTGATGATTTGAGTGAGAAGGAGATCCATCTCCTGCCCTTAATGACACGGCTACTGCACATGACCGGCGTAAAAGGAGTACCTTACAATGAGATGGCAATCAAGATTCGCGACAAAACAGGGGGACTTTACTTTTTCCTAGAGAGTTCCACTTACCTTGAGTCGCCCTCAACTTTTTTAGCCCTCGCTTTCCGTTTAAAGAGTCTTCGGGAAGACTTTAAGGATTCTCTCACCCTCCTCTCTACAATTCTACGCGAAGGGGATATGGACGACCAAGCGCGCATTGGTGCTGTTTTGAACGATTTGATTAGCGATTACGAGTCGAATATTACCCAAAGTGCCCATCAATATGCCGCCCAGAGGGCTTCTTCCCATTTCTCGCCTCTCTTAAGGCAAAATGAAATTTTGAATGGTCTTGACCAATGGTTCTTCTTAAAAGATTTAGCGCAACGCAAAACGGAAGCAGTTAAAGATTTGGCACACGATTTAGAAGAACTAAGGGGTAAGATAATGGAAAAATCGCGCCTTATCCTGCACCTTGCGTGCCCCGAAGACCTACTATCGTCTTGTGAAGAGCATATTGGTGAGTTTATCGGCTCATTTAGAGCACTGGGAGCAAGACCTCTTAATGGAAGGGGGGTAGAGAGGCGACCCTTGAATGGTGAAAAAAAAGTGGTGGAACTCTTTACCATTCCGGCAACGGTAAGCTTTAATTCGTTGGTCTGTAATTCGAGTAATCCCCTGCATTCCTCTCAAGTTCACCAGTCCCTTTTAGCCTTGATACTAACTACCGGCAAACTGTGGGACGCCGTCAGATCTGTGGGAGGAGCTTACGGGGTTAATTGTCATGTTGATCTTCTAGAGCGTCTTTGCATTTTCACCAGTTATCGTGATCCCAGAACCGTAGAGTCTCTCAAAGATTTTCAGAGGGCTCTAGAAGAGATTGCCGAAGAAGGAGTCGATAAAGAGCAGCTCAACTCGGCAATTATTACGACTATTAGTCGTGAAATGCGCCCTTTGTCGCCCCAGAATAGAGCCCTTTTAGCTTTCAGAAGGGCTCTCTATGGAATTAGTGATGAATACCGCAAAGAGCGACGCAATTGGATTTTATCGACAACAACTGAAGACATTAGGCGGGCAGCCGGGGAGCTTTTACAGTCACTGGAGTCTTTTAGTGGGGTGGCAATGATTGGTTCGGAAAAAGTTTTAGGGGACCTAGGGCAGGGGACAACCCCTCTGTTGAGTTAATAGACCGGTTTTAGGCCATTACTGAAAAGCAATCCACTCGTTCTGAACATAGAGTAGGGGGTTGAGATCAGGGTGATACTGTGCTCACGGGCTAAATCAATCATCTCTTTGGAGGGGCGCTTGTTGCGTACGAAGAGGATTTGGGAGATATCGGCCATTTCAGCCGTCCTAATCGCCTGAATATTGGAAAGGCCGGTCACTAATAAAATATCGTCAGCCAGAAGGGTCAGGACGTCGCTCATTAAATCAGAGGCAAAGCCGAGGTGGACGTCTTTGTTGAGGTTTTCCTCTCCACAAACCAGAACACCTTGAACAGTGTTTACTATCTCGCGTAGTGTCATCCAATTTCTCCCCTCTGCAAAAATGCTGTAGCGACTTTTATTGTTTGTCGCTATACTATACCATAAAGCACGCATTGCGAGGAGGGCCACGTGCACTATATTGGAGCTTTAGATCAAGGAACTACCAGCACCCGTTTTATTCTCTTTGATAGAAAAGGATTGCCTAAGGCTTCCCACCAGATAGAACATACTCAAATTTTTGTTAAACCTGGCTGGGTAGAGCATGATCCCACTGAGATATGGGCCAATAGTGTGGCAGTTATCGTTGAAACACTTAAAAAGGGCAACATTGAGGCTCACGAGGTGGCCGGTATAGGGATTACCAACCAGCGTGAGACAATTATTGCCTGGGAACCTGCTACCGGTAGAGTGCGTTATAACGCAATTGTCTGGCAAGATTTAAGGGGTGCTGAGCAAATCGAGGCCTTAAGAGCTCAAGGTGTGCTGGAAGAGATTCAAGAACGCTCGGGACTCGTGGCTAGTGCTTATTTCTCTGCCTCCAAGATTAGTTGGCTCCTCGCAAATATAGAGGGGCTACGCTCGGATGCTGAACAGGGGAGGGTAGTATTTGGAACAATCGATGCCTACCTTCTCTGGAAGTTTACCGGAGGGACCGTCGTTACCGATGTCACCAATGCCAGCCGTTACATGTTGATGAACATTAACACCTTAGAGTGGGACGACTGGTTGCTGGCTACTTTTAATATTCCCAAGGCGAGCCTTCCCCAGATAGTCCCCTCCTTTGGAGCACCTTTTGGTCTAACGAGTGTTGACAATAACCTTTCCACACCAATCCCCATCGGGGGTGTTTTAGGGGATCAACAGGCCGCCCTCTTTGGGCAAGCCTGCTTTTCTGTGGGTGAGGGGAAGAACACTTTCGGGACAGGCTGTTTCTTGCTTGTAAATACCGGCGAGAGGCCCAGAATTTCGAGTCATGGGCTACTGACCACCGTGGCTTACCAGAAAGCTGGAGAAAAGGCCCAATACGCTCTGGAGGGATCTGTGGCGGTTGCCGGCTCTCTGGTGCAGTGGGTCAGAGATAATTTAAAGTTGGTCAAAAGTGCTCCTGAGGTGACGACTCTGGCTGGAACTGTCCAAGACAATGGAGGAGTCTACATCGTGCCGGCTTTCTCTGGCCTTTTTGCCCCCTATTGGCGTAGCGATGCGCGCGGTGTTATTGCAGGGCTGACCGGTTACGCTAGTGATGCCCATATCTGTAGAGCTGCTTTGGAAGCGACTGCTTTCCAGGTAAAAGACCTGTGTGATGCGATGGCCAGTGATGGCGCCAGCCAAATGGAACTTCTAAAAGCTGACGGTGGGCTCACCAATAGCCACCTTCTAATGGCGTTCCAAGCCGATTTATTGGGAATTCCCATAGTTGTCCCCCGGGTTGCCGAGACGACCGCCTTGGGGGCAGCCTAAGCCGCCGGATTGACCGTCGGGTTTTTTACCTCCTTTGAGGAGATTGCCGCTCAGTGGCAAGAAGACCTGCGATGGACACCTACGATGGGAGAAGAGGAGAAGAGAGAAAAATTGAAATACTGGAAAAAGGCCGTTGAGCGCACACTCAACTGGACCACATAAGGGCAGAGGTGGTCATGGTTATACAATGGTTGCGTACAATATGGGCAATTCTTATCCCTATTATTGAGATTGGAGTCTTAACTTTTGTCTTCTATCGTTTTCATATGGCGGTAGCACAGACAAAGGCTCAGCAAGTGGGCAAAATTGTGTTTGTCCTGCTGGCAGTTTACGCCCTCGCACGGCTCCTCAATTTAAAGACTTTCCTTTGGCTCTACCGCTATATGACTGTGCCGGTGGTTGTCTTTATTTTGGTGGTTTACCAACCCGAGTTGCGCCGTGCGTTTACTTCGGTTTTTAGTGGTCGCAGTCGACTCTTTCGTATGGGGACCCAAACAACCGCTGAACAAATCGATATTATTTTGAATGCTTGCTCCGTACTAGTTTCCAAAAATCGGGGGGCGTTAATCGTATTTACCCGCCACCTCGGAATAAAAGGGGTAATTGATTCGGGGACTCGACTGAATGCGGACCTCTCTTCTGCCTTGATTCTAACCGTCTTTGACCACGACACACCCTTACATGATGGTGCCATGGTAATTCAAGGGGGCAAAATTTTGGCCGCCGGTTGTTACCTCCCGTTGAGTGAGCAAACCGATATTAAAAAGAGTTTTGGGACCCGCCATAGAGCGGCCTTAGGGCTAGCCGAAGAGTCGGATGCCATTGTCCTGATTGTTTCAGAAGAGAGTGGCGCAATTAGCTTAACCTACAACGCCAACCTCTATTACGATTTAGATATTCCAATGGTTAAAAGGATGTTGCTAGCCCTCTTTAGTTACCACGATGTAACTCCGATAGATATTATGGAGGCCTCAGGCGATGAGATTGAATAAAGTAATGCGTTCACTACTGGTCGATTGGCCTATCAAAATAATCTCACTCTTGTTGGCTATCGGGATCTATTTAGTGGTTAACTACGTGGTTCTTGATACCCGTTTTGTGGAAATCCCCCTAGAGGTAATCCTCCCGGCGGGATACGAGGTAAGTAGTAAAGTACCCCAGGCGGTAACCCTTAAGATAGCGGGGGATGAGCGTTACATAAGGTTGGTTGACTCCGGTAAAATCAGCGCTAAGGCCGACTTTTCTTTGGCTACCCAAGTGGGGACAGTGAGCGCCCCGGTGCTTTTAGAGGCAGAGAAGTCTTACATAGATCTCGATTTCACCTTCTCCAGTGACCCCGAAATTATTAAAATCTTTCTCTCCAAAAGTGAAGAAGACGCTAACAGTGGGTTAAAGTAGTGGGTGGTTATAGGATTAGAGGTGTTGGCCTCGATGCTGTTAAGATAGGGCGCATTAACCGCGAGAGGATGAGCCGGCATATCATTGCAAGGTTATTTCATCCTCTAGAGGTCTCAGAGCTGTTAAAACTTAAGAGTGGACAAGAGGAATTTTTAGCTTCGCGCTATGCAGCTAAGGAGGCTTTAGTAAAAGCTCTGGGAAGTGGATTTCGAGGAATCTACCCCTCTGATATTGCTGTTGTCACTAACGCAGCGGGGGCTCCCAGCTTTAAGCTAAGTGCACAGATTCTCCAAAGGTTTAACTTAGAAGAAGCCCTTATCCACCTCTCTTTAACCCATGAAGCCTCTTTAGCTTTGGCATTTGTCGTCGTGGAGGAGCACTGTGGCTAAGCAAGACTGGAAAAGACCCACTAATTTCCCCCTCAAAGAGGGGTATCGTCGTGTTTGTCTCCTTATCAGTTACGATGGCGCCGATTATTGTGGGTGGCAGCGTCAAAAAGGGGCGGTAACGGTCCAAGAGTTGATTGAAAAGGCCCTCGAAAAAGTCCTTAAAGAGAAGGTGCAACTTATCGGGTCGGGCCGCACCGATACAAAGGTCCATGCTATAGGGCAGGTTGCCCATTTCGACACTAAAAATCAGAGCGTACCTGTAGAGGCCTTTCCTTTAGCTTTGAACCGATACCTGCCCCATTCAATCCGTATTATCGCCGGGAAGGGTGTCAATGCAACCTTTCACGCCAGGTATACTGCCCTCAGCCGAGAGTACCGCTACTACACAAAAGAGATGGCAACCTACACCCCTTTTGAGAGGGGTAGAGTTGGTTTGATACGTAAAATTCCCCCTCTTGAATTACTGAATGGTTACGCTCAGGTATTGCTGGGGAGTCACGATTTTTCAACCTTTCGGGCTGCCGGCGACCAAAGTCATTCAAAAATTAGAGACCTCTACGAGAGTGAATTTAACCTTGAGGCGTCGCAGTGGGGGGGAGAGCTCTTAATCTACAAGGTTAGGGCGAACGCCTTTCTGATGCACCAGATACGCTCAATGGTTGGCACTATGCTACAAATGGGAGAGAATGGAGAGCCGGTTAGTAGTTTTGAAAAATGTTTGGCCTCCAGAGATCGTCTGCGAGCGGGTCGTACGGCTGCACCAGACGGACTCTACCTGTGGAGAATTGAGTATGCGTGAAGAGAAACTGAGAGAGCTCTACAACCTATGTGACTCACTACAGCGCCTCCTAGATGAGACCTACACGGGAGAAAAGCGACGATTAAGATTCAAACGACCTCAGGAGACCAAGACATTACAGCAAATTGCCCAAACGATTAAAGAGTGCCACAAATGTGACCTTGGGAAAACAAGAACCAAAAGTGTTCCGGGAGAGGGCTTTGAAAACGCCCGTCTGCTTGTGGTAGGAGAGGGGCCGGGCAGGGATGAAGATACTAGTGGACGCCCCTTTGTGGGCCAGGCGGGAAACTACTTTGAAACCTGGATGAAAGCTATCAATTTTAGCCGCGATAGG